>NZ_JBFAVI010000060.1:0-37393 GCF_040679695.1 Micromonospora sp. NPDC052213 | reverse complement strand
GCGGGGGGGCGGTGGCCCGCGGGGGCACGCCGGCTGCCCGCACAATGACCCGCCGCCCGACCCGACCCGCTAACCCGAACCGCTCGGCCACCGGGCGGGGGCGCCCCGCCCGTTTCCGTCGATCCGGGCGGCTCAGCCGCCGTTGCGGCCCGGCGGACGGCCCGGGGTGGTCGGCTTGGTGTCGCCGCCCGGGGCGGTGCCGCCGCCGGCGCTGATCTGGATGGTCACCACGCCGCCCTTGATGGTCCGGCCGTCGGGGCTGGTGCCCGCCGCCTTGCCCGGGGCGCAGCTCGACGGGACCTTGATGTCGGAGACGACCGCGTCGAAGCCCTCCGCCTCGATCCGGGACTTCGCCTGCTCCACGTCCAGGCACTTCACGTCCGGGATCCGGCGCTGGTCGCCCTCGGAGATCTTCTGGCCCGGGGGCTCGAAGTTGATCCGCTTCTTGCCCTTCATGGCGTCGCGCAGCGTCTCGTAGACCGGCGGGTTGATGCCGTCGCGCTGGTTGTGCTTCATCTTGACGTTGGTCTGCGGCCAGTCCGGGTCGGCCATGATGCCGGCCACCGCGTACTGCTTGGTCATCGCGACCAGCGAGGCGGTCTTCTCCGAGTCGGTGGTGCCGGACTTGCCGGCCACCGGCGCGTCGACGATGCCCCTGACGTTCGCGGCCGTACGGCTGCCGCCGCACCTGCTGGTGGAGGAGTTGTCACCGACCGGGCAGCGGGCCGCGTCCACGGCGGCGCGGGCCACCTCGGTGCTGACCCGCTTCTCGCAGCGCGGGTTGGCGATGTCGAGCTTCTTGCCCTCCGGGTCCTTGATCTCCTGCACCGGGATCGGCTCGCAGTACTTGCCGTCCGCGGCGAGGGTGGCGTAGGCGTTGGCCAGCTCCAGCGGAGTGGTGTCCGTGACGCCCAGGGTGAACGAGCCCCAGTCGTGCGCGGCCGCCTTGTCGTTGGCCCACTCGTTTTCCTTGCTCACCCGGAACTGGATGCCGAGCCGCTTGGCCACGTCGACCACGTTCTCCGCGCCGACCTGCTGCTGGAGCGGCACGAAGTAGGTGTTGATGGAGGAGGCGAAGGCGCTCCACATGTTCTGCACGCCGCCGGCCTTCTTACCGGAGTTGGTCGGGCAGTAGATGTTGGTCCCGGGGCAGGCGGCGGGGCCGGGCTGGATCCTGTATTCCGACCTGAACTGCTGCGGAGCGTTGATCGTGTAGCTGAGCGGGATGCCCTTCTCCAAGGCGGCCACGATGGTGAAGATCTTGAAGGTCGAGCCGGCCTGGTAGCCCGTGATGCCGTCGCCGCCGGTGAGCAGCGGGTTCACCGTGTTCGGGTAGTTGCCGAGCTTGCCCTTCTTTTTCTGCCTCGGGTCGCTGTGCGGCTTGTTCGCCGGCTTCTTCGGGTCGTCGAGCTTGAAGGTGCGGTTGACCGCCAGCGCCCGGACCCGGCCGGTGCCCGGCTCGACCACCGCCACCATGGCGGCTTCCTTGCTCTTCTCCGACTTGGCCTTGCGGACGGCCCTGTCGGCACCCCGCTGGGCCTGCGGGTCGAGCGTGGTGACCACGCTGTAGCCGCCGCTCTTGAGCCGCCGCTCCCGGTCGTACGAGGTCGAGCCGAACGTCTCCTGCTGCATCCACCAGCGGTAGAAGTAGTCGCAGAAGAAGCCCCAGCCCTTCTCGTTGGTCGAGACGCAGCCGTTGGGCGCCCGCTTGCCGGTGACCTTGAGCTGGACGGCCTTCGCCGCGTCCGCCTCCTGCTGGGTGATGGCGCCGATCTCGACCATGTTGTCGATGACGTAGTTGCGTCGCTCGACCGCCGCCTTGTAGCCGCTCTTGGTGGTCGGGTCGTTGGTGCTCGGCGCCTTCACCATGCCGGCGAGCATGGCGGCTTCCTCGATCTTGAGCTTGCTCGGCGGCTTGTTGAAGTAGACCTGGCTGGCGGCGTAGATGCCGTACGCGCCGTTGCCGAAGGCGGCGATGTTCAGGTAGCGCTCCAGGATCTCGTCCTTGGAGAGCTCCTTGTCGATCTGGATGGCGTAGCGCATCTCGCGCAGCTTGCGGGCGCTGGTGTCCTCGGTGGCCGCGACCACGTCGGCCGGGTGGGTCGCCGAGTAGGCGATGGCCAGGCGGACGTACTGCATGGTCAGCGTCGAGGCGCCCTGCTGGCTGGACGCGCCGGACTGGTTGTTGACGAAGGCCCGGGCGATGCCGTTGAGGTCCACGCCGTTGTGCTTGTAGAAGTCATGGTCCTCGGCGGCGATGATCGCCTTCTGCATGATGGGCGCGATGTCGGCCAGCTTCACGTCCCGACGGTTCTCGTCGTACATGGTCGCCAGCGGGGTCTTGCCGTCGGCGGCGTACAGGTAGCTGATCTGCGGCGCGCGGGCCACGGTCAGCTCCTTGGGCAACGCGCCGAAGGTCTCGGCGCCGGCCTTGGCGGCCAGGCCGGACATCGCCACCGCGGGGAAGGCCGCCGCCGCGACCACCACGCCGGCCAGCAGGCCACATATGAGTAGCGATGCGGCGTTGGTCAGCACATTGTGGTCACGTTTCCGCATCCAGGTCACCTCGACAGGGTACGCGAGTAGGGAACGAGGGGCGCCGGGGCTTCTTTCCCCATTTCCTGCGCGCGCCGACCTCGTTGTGCTAAACGCACGACCCCCGGTGCGTGGTTGCGTGAATCCGGCGTCGAGTCTCCCTCCTTCCCGAGGGGGCCCGCAGCGTTTTCACGGACTCCGGCGGGGTAACCGGCGGTCGCGAAGCCCGGGAAGCCGGGAGTGTCCGGAATGATGGATTTAGCCGACAACGTTGCGTAATCGGGCGACTACAGAGCATGATGGGGGCGGCGACCGAGCCACATGTCGTCCGTGCGGCCTTGGGGAAGGCGCGCCGGGCGATCGGGGGGAATTGCCGGCTGGTCCGCGACGGGGTCGGTAGGTACTGCAAGGGGGGACGAGTACACATGGGCATGATCACTGACTGGCCGTCGCTGGCGGCGTGTCAGAACGGGGACCCGGACGCGTTGTTCGTACAGGGCGCCGAACAGAACGTGGCCAAGCGGATCTGCCGGAGCTGCCCAGTCCGGTACGAGTGCCTGGCCGACGCGCTGGACAACCGGATCGAGTTCGGCGTGTGGGGTGGCATGACCGAACGCGAACGCCGCGCGCTGCTGCGCCGTCACCCCCAGGTGACGAGCTGGCGCAAGATGTTCGAGGCCGCGATGAAGAAGAACGCCAAGGACAAGGCCGGCAAGGACAAGATCCTCGTCACCGCCGCCGGCTGAACGCCGTCACGGCCGGCTGATCGCCGCGCCGATCGTCCGCAGCCCGTCGACGTCGTGCACGTCGGCGGGCTGCGCCGTCACGGACACCGCCGGCACCTCCGGGAACGCCTCCGTGAACCGGGCCGCCACCTGCCGCTCGCGTACCGCCTGCTGGGCCAGGGCCGCGTGGGCCCGCAGCACGTCGACGGTGCCCTCGTGCCCACCCAGGTCGGCCAGGCGCTCCGCGGCGGCCATGCTCTCCGCCGCGCCGAGGCCGGGCACCGCCGGCCGGTGCACCCGGTTGAGCACCAGGCCCGCCAGCGGCATCCTCTCCTCGCGCAGCCGGCCCGCGAAGTAGGCGGCCTCCCGGACCGCGTCCGGCTCCGGTGCCGCGACCAGCAGGAACGCCGTCTCCCGCGCCTGGAGGATGCGGTACGTCTGCTCGGCGCGCTGCCGGAACCCGCCGAACATCGAGTCGAGCGCGGCGACGAAGCCGGAGAGGTCGGTCAGCAACTGGGCGCCGAGCACCTTCTGCACGACCTTGGAGAACATCCCGAACGAGGCGGTCACCAGGCTGAACATGCTCCGCCCGCCGGTGCGCGCCGGGGCGAGCAGCAGCCGCAGCATCCGCCCGTCGAGGAAGCGGGACAGCCGGGCCGGGGCGTCCAGGAAGTCCAGCGCCGAGCGGGACGGCGGGGTGTCCACCACGATCAGATCCCACTCGCCCCGGGCGTGCAACTGGCCCAGCTTCTCCATCGCCATGTATTCCTGCGTGCCGGCGAAGGTCGAACTCATCGCCTGGTAGAAGGGGTTGGCGAAGATCTCCGCCGCCTTCGCCTGATCGGTGTGCTGGAGCACCACGTCGTCGAAGGTGCGCTTCATGTCCAGCATCATGGCGTGCAGTTCGCCGCCGCTGGCCTCGACGTCGATCCCCTTGACCTGGCGGGGGGTGTTGTCCAGCTCGGTCAGCCCGAGCGACTGGGCCAGCCGGCGGGCCGGGTCGATGGTGAGCACCACCGTCCGCCGGCCGTGCTGCTCGGCGGCCCGCAGCGCGAGCGCGGCGGCCGTGGTCGTCTTCCCCACCCCGCCCGCTCCGCAGCAGACCACGATCCGCACGCCGGGATCGGCGAGGATCTGGTCGACATCCAGCTGCGGCGCCGCGTCTTCGGAAGGCACCAATCGAGCGTATCGGGCCGGGTCGGTCGCCGTGCCCGTGCCGGTGGCAGGTGTGAGTCAATCCGCCCGGAGGAGGGCCTCGGCCAGCCGGTCCAGCCCGGCGCGGTCCACCCCGTCGGGCAGCAGCGGCAGCTCGGTCAGCGGCAGCCCCAGCTCCATCAGGTCGGCCCGCAGCGAATCCTCCAGCTCGCGGCGGATCGCCTGGTCACGTGCCTCCACGGCGAGCCCGGCGACGGTGTCCCGGTCCGCCGGCAGCCCGGCGGCGCGCAGCCCCCGCTCCAGCTCGGCCGGGCCCACCGCGCGACCCGCGGGCAGCGGCGGCCGGGTGCCGTTGACGATCACCCGGCCCACCGGGAAGCCGAACGAGGTCAGCTCGGCGATCGCGTCGACCGTCTCCTGGACCGGCATCTCCTCCAGCAGGGTCACCACGTGCACGGCGGTGATCGGGGAACGCAGCAGCGCCGCGACCCCCTCGCTCTGGGTCTTGATCGGGCCGACCTTGGCCAGCCGGGCCGTCTCGGCGGTGACGTTCAGGAAGCGGCCGATCCGCCCGGTCGGCGGGGCGTCCAGCACCACCGCGTCGTACGCGCGCCGCTGGTCGACCGTGCGGGTGGTCGCCTCCTTCACCTTGCCGGTGAGCAGGACGTCCCGCAGGCCCGGGGCGATGGTGGTGGCGAAGTCGATCGCCCCGAGCTTGCGCAGCGCCCGGCCCGCCGCGCCGAGCTTGTAGAACATGTCCAGGTACTCGAGGAGGGCCTCCTCGGCGTCCACCGCCAGGGCCCGCACCTCGCCGCCGCCCGGCGCGTCGGTCAGGTGCCGCTCCTCGTAGGGCAGCGGGTCGGTGTCGAAGAGCTGGGCGATGCCCTGCCGCCCCTCGACCTCCACCAGCAGCGTGCGCCGGCCACCGGCGGCCAGGGCCAGGGCCAGGGCGGCCGCGACGCTGGTCTTGCCGGTGCCGCCCTTGCCGGTCACGACGTGGAGGCGGGCCGGCCACTGGGTGCCGGCCGGATCGGCCGGCCGCTCTGCTGCTCGCACCCGTCGAGCCTATCCAGCGGCCGGGCTCAGGCGACCTCGCAGACCCACCAACCCGTCTTCTTCACCACGGTGAACCGCAGGTCCTGGTCGGCGACCTTCTCGTCGGCGGTGGTCATGGTGACCTTGGTGGTGACCGTGGCGCGGTCGCCGGTCTGGTCGTCCACCTTCGGGCTGCTCCACCGGAACCGGGGGTTCTGGTGGGCCGCGACGTACTTCTCGACCTCGGCGACCTTGGCGGCGATCTTCTTCTCGTCCCGGGACGAGGAGCAGACCAGGGCGGCCGCCCTGCCCGCGTCGCGGTCCTTGTAGACGGCGGTGAGGAACTGGTCCACGGCGACCGTCGGCTCCTTGGCGCCCTCGCCGCTCTCGACGTTGCGCAGCGTCAGGAAGGCGACGACGCCGCCGCCGGCGCAGAGCAACAGGATCACGGCCAGGGCGATGGCGGCGATCAGCACGCCGCGCTTCTTCTTCGGTGCGGCGGGCGGCTGGTACGGCGGGTACCCGGCCGGGGGCGGCGGGACCGCCGGGTCCGGGGCTGCCACCGGCGTGGGCGGCGGGTACCCGGCCGGGGGCGGCGGGACCGCCGGGTCCGGGGCTGCTGCCGGCGCGGGCGGCACGGCGGGGCCGGGAGCGGCCGGGACGTCCGGCTGGCCGGCCGGCGATCCGGTGGGGCCGCCGCTGGGTGGTTGGGTCATCTCTTCCCCCGGGGTGCGACGTCGTCGCCTGCCCCGGCGACGAGCGTGATCGAGCTGGCGGCGAGCCGGCGAGCGCCCGTCCGACCGGAAGGGTAGCGGTCGGTCGGCCGGTTTCGCGGGGCGGCAGGTGCGGCCTCGTCCCTGACCAGGGATGTGTCGCATATGTGACTCGGCGTGACCGGGCGTGCGCGTCCTGTTGGCGGGACTCTTCCTCCGGCCCTACGTTCTCACCGGCGCGGGGGGACGGTCGGGCACCGGGGCCCGGCCCGCAAGGCGATGACGTGACCAGGTACGACGTCCGGAGGCAAGGCATGCGCGACGTGGACAACATCCCCCGAGCACAGTTCCCGGCGGGTGACCGGGCGTGGCTGACCGGGGCCGGTTCCTCCGGCGAGACCGAGGGCGTGGCCGGCGGCCTGCCGATCAACGAGCGGTCGTACCGGCGGTTCGCCCCGCCCGTCGAGGTGGTGCGCACGGCCGGCCGGCCCGGCGCGCGCGGCCGGGACGAGGAGGAGCCCGGGTACGTCATCCACCTGCCGATCCGGGTCGCCGACCTGGCGGCGGCCACCGCGCTGGCCGGCACCGTCGCCACGTCGCTGAGCTTCCTGCCGGAACTGGACGCGGGCGAGACGACCGTGTCCACCGCGGACGACCAGAACAACCGGCACCGGGTCTTCTGCGACCTGCTGCTGCCGGACCGGTCGCGCTGCCCGCAGCCGTACGAGCACAGTGGCCCCTGCGGGGAAGTGCCCACTGCCCCGGAGCAGCGTCCCGCACCCCGGCCGGCCGCCGGACCGTAGGCTGTGCGTCGAAGAGTCGTACTCCATCCAAGGGAGCCCTCCACCGATGCAGAAGTGGGAATACGCCACGGTCCCGCTGCTGGTCCACGCGACCAAGCAGATCCTCGACAACTGGGGCGAGGACGGGTGGGAACTCGTCTCCGTGGTTCCCGGCCCGAACCCGGAGCAGCTCGTCGCCTACCTGAAGCGGCCGAAGGCATGAGCGAGCGGAGCGAGCGAATCATCGGGATCAGCGTGTCGGTGCCTCATGGCGCCGCCGAGCGGAGCGAGGTGGCGGCATGAGCAGCGGTCCGCACGGGAAGCTCGCCGAGCTCGGGCACACGCTGCCCGAGGTGGTCCCGCCCGTGGCCAGCTACGTGCCGGCCGTGCAGTCCGGGCAGCACGTCTACGTCTCCGGGCAGCTGCCGATGGCCGAGGGGAAGCTGCTCGCCACCGGCAAGGTCGGCGCCGGCGTCTCCGCCGAGCAGGCGAAGGACCTGGCCGAGCGGTGCGCGCTCAACGCGCTGGCCGCGATCGACTCGCTGGTCGGCCTGGAGAAGGTCGTCAAGGTCGTCAAGGTGACCGGCTACGTCGCCGCCGCCCCCGGCTTCACCGCCGTGCCCGGCGTGATCAACGGCGCCTCCGACCTGTTCGGCGCGGTGTTCGGTGAGGCCGGCCGCCACGCCCGCGCCGCCGTCGGCGTCGCCGAGCTCCCCCTCGACGCCCCCGTCGAGGTCGAGGTCATCGTCGAGGTCGCCTGACCCGCGCCCACCCCGCGATCTTGCACTGCCCGCCCCGGCAAAAGCCGTGAAGTGGGACGTATCCCGGGCGGAAACTGCAAGATCGCGGGGAGTGGCGGCGGGGGCCGTACGATCGCAGCCATGACCGGGCACTTCACCGCGCCGGCAGCGGCGCTCGCCGACCAGCTGCCGGGTTGGGTGACGCTGCTGCGTGCCCCGAACCCGGGGCCGATGACGCTCGACGGCACCAACACCTGGCTGCTACGCGCCCCCGGCCAGGAGCACGCCGTCGTCGTCGACCCGGGCCCGGCCGACGAGGAGCACCTGGCCGCGGTCGCCGCGCGGGGGCCGATCGGGCTGGTGCTGATCACCCACGGCCACCCGGACCACACCGAGGGCTCGCCCCGCCTGCGCGACCTGCTCGACGGGGTGCCCGTGCGCGCGGCCGACCCGGCGCACACCCTCGGCGGGGAGCCGCTGACCACGCCCGGCGACAGCCTCGGCGGCCCCGGCCTGGACATCCGGCTCGTGCCGACCCCCGGCCACACCGGCGACTCGGTCTGCTTCGTCGTCGCGCACGGCGACGAGCGGGTCGTGCTCACCGGCGACACCATCCTGGGTCGGGGCACCACCGTGGTCGCCCACCCCGACGGGCACCTCGGGGACTACCTGGCCAGCCTGGAGTTGCTCTCGACGTACCGGGGGATCCCGGCGCTGCCGGGGCACGGCCCGGCGCTGGCCGACTGCGCCGCCGCCGCGGAGTTCTACCTCGCCCACCGCCGGGCCCGGCTCGACCAGGTCCGGGCGGCGGTCGCCGAGGGGGCCACCACCGCCGCGGAGGTGGTCGCGAAGGTCTACGCGGACGTCGACCGGTCGCTGTGGTGGGCGGCCGAGTGGTCGGTGCGGGCCCAACTGGAACACCTCGGGCGGGAATCCGGCGCGGGCACCGCGGGGTTGGAGCAAGCGTGACCTGCCCGGTGTGCGGAACCGTAGCCGTCCCCGGCGCCCGGTTCTGCCACAACTGTGGGGCCGCCCTGCCGGCCGCCGCGACGCTGCCGGCCGCCGAGCGCCGCGTGGTCACCGTGCTCTTCGGCGACCTGTCGGACTTCACCTCCTGGTCGGAGGACCTCGACCCGGAGCGGGTCGGCGCGGTCACCGACCGGGTGCTCGCCGCCCTGGCCGGCGCGGTCAAGACCTTCGGCGGGCACGTCGACAAGCTCACCGGCGACGGGATCATGGCGGTCTTCGGCGCGCCGGTGGCGCACGAGGACGACGCCGAGCGGGCGGTCCGCGCCGCGCTGTCCATGCAGCGCGCGGTCCGCCGGGTGCTCGACGACGAGCGCGGCGGCGGCGCGCCGCTCGGCCTGCGGGTCGGCCTGAACACCGGCGACGTGATCGCCGGCATCCAGGCCGCGATCGAGTACACGGTCATCGGCGACACCGTGAACACCGCCGCCCGGCTGGCCGACGCCGCCGCCGTCGGCGCGGTCTACGCCGGGGCCCGCACCTCCGCCGCCACCCGGCACGTCGCCTCCTGGCGCGCGCTGCGGCCGCTGCGGCTCAAGGGCAAGCGCGAGCCGGTCGAGGCGTACGAGCTGCTCGGCCTCCTGGACGCGCCGGGCACCCGGTCCGGCCTCGGTGACGAGGCCCCGTTCGTCGGCCGGGAGACCGAGATCGGCCGGGTCGCCGGCCGGCTGGCCGAGGTGATCGACCGCGGCGAGCCCCGGGTGCTCCTGATGACCGCCGAGGCCGGGCTCGGCAAGTCCCGGTTCGCCGCCGAGGTGGAACGCCTCGCCGCCGGCTACGACGTGGGCGCCGGCCGGTACGCCGCGCACACCGGCGCCCGGGTGCTGTCGGTGCGCTGCGCCGCGTTCGGCGAGCGGCGCCGGCTCGCGCCCCTGGCCGACCTGGTCCGGGCGGCGGTCGGCCTGCCCAACGACGCCGCCACCGCGCTGACCCGACCGGCCGTCGAGGAGCGGCTGCGCCGGCTCAACCAGCGGCTCGGCCGCGCGGGTGGCGACCCGGCCCCGGTCGCCACCGACCAGTTGATGGCCCTGCTCGGCTACGCCGAACTGCCCGGCGGCGGCCCGGCCGACCAGGGCGAGTGGACCAACCCCCAGCAGCCCGCCGACGCCGACGCCGTGCCGAACGCGGTCGCGGACCTGCTCAGCGCCCTCGCCGCGGAGGCACCCCTGGTGGTCGTCGTCGACGACCTGCACGACGCGACCGCGGAGACCATCCGGGCGCTCGGGCTCGCCCTGTCCCGGCTCGCCGGCCCGGTGCTGGTGCTGCTGCTCGGCCGCCCCGAGCTGGTGCGCACCGCCGGGGCGCTGACCCGGGTGGCCGACGCCGAGGTGCACGCGCTGCCACCGCTGCGCGGCGCCGACGCGGCCCGGCTGCTCACCAGCTACCTCGGCGGGGGCAAGCTGCCGCAGGCCGACACCGACCGGCTGCTCGCCACCGCCCAGGGCAACCCGTTCTACCTGGCCGAGCTGGTCACCCTGCTGATGGAGCGGGGTGCCCTGACCGCCGTCGCCGACCGGAACGCCCCCAGCCCGGGGGCCTGGCGGCTGGCGCCCGGCTCGCTCGGCAGCCGCCTGCTCTCCCGCGACCTGGCCGCGGTGCTCGCCGCGCGTATCGACGCGCTGCCCGTCGACGCCCGCTCGGTGCTGCGGGACGCGGCCGTGGTCGGCGACACCGTGCCGGCCGGGGCGCTGGAGGCGCTGCGCGAGCAGCGGGCCGGCCGGGACGGCCGCCCGGCGGCGGTGGTCGCCGTCGAGCTGGAGCGGGCCGTCGACGAGTTGCTGCAACGCCGGATGCTGCACCGCACCCGCACCGGGTACGCCTTCGCCACCCCGCTGATGCGGGAGGCCGCGTACGCCGGCGTGAGCAAGGCCGAGCTGGCCGAGCGGCACGCGGCGCTGGCCCGCTGGGCCGCGACCGACCCGCCGGCCGGGGCGGGCGCGCCGGGCGGCTTCACCGGGGCGGCCCGGGACGTCTTCGTGGCCCAGCACGTGGAGCGGGCCGCCGCGCTGGCCGACGCGGTCGGGCTGCGGCCGGACGCCCCGGCGCGGACCGTCGTCCCGCTGGGCGTCGCCGCGCTCGGCGGGGCCGCCCGTCGGTCGTTGCAGGCGGGCGAGCCCGCGCTCGCCGTGGAGTACGCCGAACGAGCCGCCGAGCTGGCCCGCGACGGGGTGCCGGCGGCCGACCGGGTGGTGCACGCCCGGGCGCTGCTCCAGATCGGCCGGCCCGCCGACGCGCTCGCCTCCGCCGAGAAGATCGCGGCCAACGCCGGCGACGAGTCGGCCGTCCGGGCCAGCGCGCTGCTGCTCGCCGGGCAGGCCCACCAGACCATGGGTGACCAGGCGCGGTCGGAGGCATGCTGGCAGGAGGCGTTGCAGGTGGCCACCGACGGCGGCCTGCCGACCCTGCGCGCCTCGGCGATGCGCCGCCTCGGCATGGCCGACTTCATCGCCGGGCGGCTGGGGCAGGCGAGCAGCCGGCTCGCCGCCTCGTACCAGGTGAGCCGCCAGGCGCAGGACCGCCGGGGGCAGGCGTGGTCGTTGCAGAACCTGGCCTGGGTCACCACCACCCGGGGCGACTTCGCCGGGACCGACGCGGTGCTCGGCCGGGCCGCCCGCCTCTTCGCCGAGCTGAAGGACCCGTACGGGCGGGCGTGGCTGCGGGGCACCACCGCGTTCGCCCGGCTGCTGGCGGGCCGGCTGCGGGAGGCGTGCCGGATGGCGCGGGTCTTCCTGCCGTTCGGCGAGCGGGTCGGCGAGGCGTGGGCGGTGGGCACGCTGCGGGCGGTGGAGGCGTACGCCACCGCCGAGCTGGGCGAGCTGGGCGAGGCGGACCGGGGGGCCCGCCGCGCGTACCGGGAGTTCGCCGCCGCCTCCGACGACTGGGGGCAGGGCTTCGCGCTGGTCGTCCGGGGGGTGGTGGCGCGCGGGCTGGGCGAGCCGGAGCACGCCGCCGACCTGCTCACCGACGCGCTGCGGTACGCCCACCGGACGTCGCACCCGCTGCTCACCGGCATGGCCGGCACGCTGCGGGGATTCGTGGCGCTGGACATGGGCGACTACGACACGGCCGAACGCGCCGCCCGCTCGGTGCTGACCGCCGTCGAGCCGCACAACCCGCAGGCGCCCGCCCAGGTGGCGCCCCGGGTGCTGCTGGCCACCGCCCGGCTGGCCGCGGGCGACTCCGCCACCGCGGTCGGGCTGCTCGCCCCGGTCGCCACCGTCGCCGCGACCGTGCCCTCGCTGCTCTTCTCCCGCCGCCAGACGATGGCCCGGTACGCCGCCGCGCTGCTCGCCCACGGCCAGCGCGAGCAGGCGCTGGACTGGGCCCGGCGGGCGGTCGCCGCCCCGGCGGAGGACGTGCGCAGCCAGGTGGTCGGCGCGATGGTGCTCGCCGAGGCGCTGGCCGCGTGCGGCCGGCCGGCGGAGGCGCTGGCCGCCGCCGAGGAGGCGGTGCGCCTGGCGTACGGGACCGAGCAGCGCAGCGAGCGCGCCGCCGCCGACGCCCTCCGCGCCCGCCTCGCCACCGGCTGATCCCTGGCCGGCTCGGCGGGGCCCTGGCCCGGGCAGGTCTGGCGGTTCCGGTGATGTGGCATGTCGGGGGTGGCCGATAGCGTGTCAGGCCGGAGGGGCGGTCCGATGTCGACCGCGCCGGGTCTGGGAGGGGCCGGGATGAGGTTGCCGCGTTCGGCCGCGGGATGGACGATCGCGGTCTTCGGCGTGCTGGCCCTGCTCATGGGCGTGGTCGGGCTGCTCTGGCCCGAGGCGCTGCTGCGCCTGCTCGGCTTCGCGGTGCCGGCGACCCGCGCGGCCGGCGACCACACCGGCACCTTCCTCCTGGCGTCCTCGATGGCCTCGTTCAACATGGGGGTCTACTACCTGCTCGCCACCGCGACCGAGTGGCGCCCGTTCTACCGCTTCACGGTGGTGTTCCGGCTGGTCACGTTCACCGTGTTCACCATCGCGGTGCTGGCGGACATCGCGCCCGGCCGGTTCTTCGGGGTGGCCGCCTGGGAGGGCCTCGGCGCGGTGGCGACCGCCGCCGGGCTCTGGTGGGACGCACGGCGCGCGGGCCCGGTGGCCGGCGGGGGTGGGAGCGGTCTTTCCGCTGGTGCCGCCCCGGCCCCCGACGCGGTGCACTGAGCGGCCCGTCCGGTTGGGTATTTTCTAGAACTGTGACCGCGACCCCGCCCGGTGCCCTGCCGTTGCCCGTTGTGCCCGGTCTGACTGATTTGAGGGTCTTCGCCCGGGGAGGCTACGCGACCATCTACAAGGCGACCCAGATCTCGGTGGGGCGTGAGGTCGCGGTCAAGGTGGAGAATCGCACCCTGGACAGCGAACGGGACCAGGCCCGGTTCCTGCGCGAGGCGCGGGCCGCCGGGCGGATGTCGTCCCACCCGCACGTGGTGGACCTCTTCGACGTCGGGGTCACGGTCGACCAGCACCCCTACCTGATCATGGAACTCTGCGACGGCTCGTACGCGGAGCGGATGCGGACCTCGCCGCTCGGGCCGGCCGAGGCCCGCGACCTCGGCGTCAAGATCGCCGACGCGGTCGCCCACTCGCACGCGGCCGGCGTGCTGCACCGCGACGTCAAGCCGGCGAACATCCTCTACTCGCACTTCAACCCGGCGGTGCTGGCCGACTTCGGGCTGGCCGTGGTGGCCGAGATGCGTGACGCCTCGGTCGCCCTGGAGGTGCTCACCCCGGCGTACGCGCCGCCGGAGATGTTCAACCACGCGCCGCCGTCTCCCGCCGTCGACGTCTACGCCCTCTGCGCGACCCTCTACGCGGTCATGCACGGGCGCCCGCCGCGCTGGCAGTCCGAGCGCAATCCCAGCCTGGTGACGGTGCTGGAGATGTTCCACCAGCCGGTGCCCGGCCTGCCCGGCGTGCCGGACGAGCTGATCGACGTGCTCCGGGTCGGCATGTCCAACGACCCGGGGGAGCGCCCGTCGGCCGTCGAGCTGCGCGACCTGCTGGTCGGCCTGCCGCTCGACCCGACCGGCCCGCCGGTCGGCGGCGCGCCCGCGCCGGGCTTCCCGGTCAGCGGCGGTCCCGCCGCCTCCGGCCCGTACGCCGCCGGCCGCACGACCCGGCCCGCGCCCCGGCCGCCGGTGGAGGACATGCACCCGACGGTGCCCACCTCCGACCGGCGGCGTCGGCGGCGCTGGTTCCTCGGCGGCGCCGGGATGGTCGCGCTGGCCGCCTCGGCCAGCGCCGGCGCCTGGCTCGCCGGCCCGGCGTCCACCCCGGTCCCGTCCCCGACGGCCGACGTGGCCGCGACGAGCGGGCTGCTGCCCGCCTGCGCCGCGGCCACCGGGTTGCCCGACGGGGCGGGCTGCGCCGACGAGCTGGAGTGCTTCGGGCCGATGGAGGTGCGCGGCGCGCGGGCCAGGGCGGCCCGGGTGCCCTGCGACGGCGACCACACCTGGGAGAGCTACGCCGAGGGCAGGCTCCCCGACACCCTGGTCGGCGCGGACCACATCCGGGTCAGCGAGGCCCCGGCGGTGCGCCGGGTCTGCAACGAGACCACCTTCCGGCTCACCAGCGGGATGGGCCACGCCGACGGCTGGAACCTGGAGGTGCTGCCCCCGACGGGGGTCGACGCCGACCGGACGTACCGCTGCCTGGCCGGGCGCGGGCTGGACGCGCTCGCGTCACCCACCCTCACCGGTCGCTGAGCCGCGCCCCCGGTGGCGCTCCCGCATCGCGCGGACCGCCTCCCGGCCGTCCAGCGTCTCCAGCGTGTCGGCGTCGATGCCGTACAGGCCGCCCGCCGGCTGCCCCGGGACGGTCGGCGTGACCGCCGCTCGCCGCCCGCCCTCCTGGCGGGCCGCCGCCACCGACACCGCCGCGATCATCACCATCAGGACGCAGAGCAGCGCCAGGACCACTCCGAGGAGATCCTGACGTCCACGCACGACCAGCGTCGCCAGCAGCGAGACCGCCGCCAGCGCCGCGACGACCGCCTTCGTCCGCGCGTCGGGCCTGGGAAACCTCACCCGTCCAGCATGTCCACCCGGGGGCCGCTGTCAACCGGAGGCGCCAGCGTTGGTGCGATGATCTCCGAGGCAGGTCGTTTCCCGGAGAGAGGAGCGCCGGTGTCCCGGTTCTGCCGGATCGTCGCCGCCGTGCTGGTGTCGGGCGCGTTGGCCGCCTGCGGGTCCGACCGTCCACCCGAGACGGTGACCGCGCCGACGCCGACCGCCGGGGGCACCACCGCGTCCGAGGCGTCGTCGTCCCCGGGCGGCGGGGGGTTCGCCACGGTGGACCAGGCGGTGGCCCGCTACCTCTCGGCCGCCTCCGGGGCCCGCTACGTGGGGCAGTGCGCGCAGGCGGAACCCGACCCGGACGCGGTCTGTGCGATCAAGATGGCCACTGTGGACGGCGGCGACGTCTACGGCGTGGGAGCCCCGTCCAGCGAGGTCGTCGGCTTCCTGCTGCTCCGCGAGGGGCCCGACGGCTGGCGGGTGGTGGACGACCACGTGCCGGGCGAGCCGGACGAGTCCACGCCCGCCTGGATGGCCGGCCTCGACTAGCCGGACCTGCCGGGCGGCTGGGCCAGGTGCGGTCGGGCCGCTCGTGCGGCCGGGCCCGGTCCGGGGGAGTTGTGGCCGTCCGTCGGGTCGGGCGAGAGCAGCGTCGGTCGTCGGGAACTCGTTACACCGGTTCGAAGGATTGTCGGATATGTGGCCCCTCTTCGGGCGGTATTCATTGCCCGCGATCCCTAGAGTGCGAAGGGTCGGGCCTCGCCCCGACCCGTCCTGTCGTCCACCGGAAGGGTCCACATGCCACGACGAACCCGGTCCCTCGCCGCCGCCGGTATCGCCGGCGTCATCCTCGCCGGATCGGCGGTCGCGCCCGCCGCCGCCGCACCGTCCCCGACCGGCTGGGGTCGCCCGGCCACGTCCGACCGGACCAGCCCCGAGGAGGCACGCCGGGTCGACCGGGTGCCCACGCCCGACCTGGACTGGTACGCCTGCTACGACTACGCCGAGTGCGCCACCGTCCGGCTCCCGTTGGACTACGACAGGCCGAACGGCCCGACGACCGAGATCGCCGTGCTGCGGGTGAAGGCCCGCGACCAGCAGCGCAGGATCGGCAGCCTCTTCCTGAACCCGGGCGGCCCAGGCGGCTCCGGCACCGACGTCGCGCTCGCCGCGCCGTACTTCCTCGGTGACGAGGTGCTCGACCGGTTCGACATCGTCGGCGTGGATCCGCGCGGCGTCGGCGCGAGCCAGCAGGTCAGGTGCTTCCCGTCGGTCAAGGAGCAGACCCGGGCGTACGCCGGGCTCAACGTGGCGTTCCCGTGGACGAGGGCCGAGGAGAAGGCGTACGTCGCGTCGTCGAAGGCCGTCGGGAAGGGCTGCTCCAGCACGGGCCGGCCGCTCACCGGCGCGATGTCGACCGCCGAGATCGCCCGGGACATGGACGTGCTGCGCCGCGCCGTCGGCGACCCGAAGCTCACCTACCTCGGCTTCAGCTACGGCAGCGCGCTCGGCCAGTACTACGCCAACATGTTCCCGGACCGGGTCCGCGCCCTGGCCATCGACGGGGTGCTCGACGCGGACGCCTGGGTCGGCCGGGGCAGGGCGCGCACACTGTCCCAGGAGGACCGGCTGCGCAGCGCGCAGGGCGCGTACAAGGCGCTGCGGGAGATCCTGGTGCGCTGCGACAGGGCCGGCGCCGAGGTCTGCCCGCTGGCCCAGGGCGACCCCCTCGCGTCGTTCGAGCTGGTGGCGCAGCGGCTGCGGGCCAAGCCGCTGGTGATCGAGGATCCCGACCTGGGCCTCGTCCGCGTCAGCTACGCCGACTTCGTCTCCGCCACCCTGGGCGCGCTCTACAGCCCCGCCGGCTACGACCAGGTCGTCGGCCTCACCGCCCAGCTGCTGGTGCTCACCGACCCGACGTCGGGCGCGACCGCCCGCCAGCAGGCGCGCGCCGATGTGGTCCGGCGCGCCGCCACGGCCCGCGAGCAGGCCCGCCGGTACGACTTCCCGTACGACAACGGGCTGGAGACGTTCCTCGGGGTGGACTGCACCGACGCCTACCACCCGGCGGACGCCGCCTCGTTCCCGGCGCTGGCGGCGAAGGCCGACAAGCGGGACCCGTACTTCGGCCGGCTGTGGACCTGGGGCAGCTCGCCCTGCGCCCGGAAGACCTGGACGGTGCGGGACGAGGACGCCTACACGGGCCCGTTCAACCGGCGCACCGCCGCGCCGGTGCTGGTGGTCGGCAACTACTGGGACCCGTCGACCAACTACCGGGGCGCGGTTGGCGCGGCCAGGCTGTTGCCGAACAGCCGCCTGCTGAGCAGCGACAGCTGGGGGCACACCGCGTACGGGACCTCGGCCTGCGTGACCGGCGCGGTGGACGCCTACCTGGTCCGGGGCACCCTGCCGGCGAAGGGCACGGTCTGCACGGGCGACGTCCAGCCGTTCGCCGAGCTGCCCGGGAACCCGGGGGCGACGCGGCGGGCGGAGTCGTCGAAGAGTGCCCTCGCGGCCGAGGGCACGCCGGGCCGGGGCGAGCCGAAGCGGCTCCCGCCGGTGGTCGCGCCGCTGCCGGCGGTCGGTTCGCTGACCGTCCGCTGAGGACCCGGGGTACGGCGGGCGATCGGGCGCCCGCCGTACCCGGCCCTTGCCGACCGGGCCTGGTCAGGTGCGGGGCAGTCGGCCCGTCCCGCACCTGACGGAGACGGTGCGGGTCAGACGCCGAAGGCCGCCGCGTAGCGGATGGTTCCGCGCGGGACCGGGCGGCCCGGGTCGAGTACCAGCGCCATCATGTTCTCGTCCGGCACCTCGAACGGCGGCCGGATTCCGTACCGGGAGGCGGGCGTGAAGCCGAACCGGGGGTAGTAGGGCGCGTGACCGAGGACGAGGACGAGTTGTTCGCCCGCCGCCCGGCCGGCGTCCAGAGCGGCCCGAATCGCCGCTGATCCGGCGCCCGTGCGCTGCTGTTCGGGCAACACCGCGCACGGGCCGAGGGCCAGGGCCGGTACGTCGTCCACGTGGCATCGGGTCAGCAGGGCGAAGCCGGCGGGGGTGCCGTCGGGGTCCTCGGCGAGCCACGAGGACCACGGCAACCACGCCTGCGGGTCCTCGCGCAGCGCGTCAACCAGATCGGCCTCGAGCGGGCCGGGGAACGCGGACAGGTTGATCCGGCGGATCGCGGCGCGGTCGTCCGGTCCGGCTTCCGGCCGGGTGTGCCAGCTGCGGATGGTCATGGCAGGGTACGACTCCTCGTGGGTGTGGGTGCTCGGCGATTCGGTGACGGGACGCAGGACGTACCCGGTGTAGCGGTAGTCGCCGCCGTGGTCGCGACGCAGGGCGATCTCTTCCCGCGTGGCGGCCACGGCCTCGGCCATTGCGGGCCCGGCGGGCGCGGTCGCGGCGCGCTCACCCAGCGGGGTGTAGTAGTCGTCGAACCAGTCGTCGTCCGGTAGCTCGTGGACGGCCGCCACGGTGTAGCCGGCGGCCTCCGCCGCGGCGACGTTGCTCGCCCTGGTCCGCAACGGGTAGTGACGGTCCCAGAAGGCGCGGGCCTCGGCGGAGGGGGCGTCGGTGGCCCACTCGCACTCGGTGACGACGAGCGCGCCGCCGGGAGCGATCAGGCGTCGCCAACTGGCCAGCGCGGCGTCGAATCCGATGTTGTAGACCGAACCCTCCGCCCAGACCAGGTCGAAGCTCCGGTCGGGGAAGGGCAGCTGATCCATGGACAGCCGCGCGGTCGTGACGGAGGTGATCCGCCGCGCGGCGGCGACGGCCGAGAGTTCGTCCAGGAACGGCTGGTGCAGGTCCACGGCGGTCACCTGTGCGCCGGCCTCCGCCGCCAGCAGCAGGGCGGCGGGTCCCGTGCCGCAGCCGAGGTCGAGCACGCGGGGACGTTCCGGCAGCGGAGCCGCCAACGCCAGGAGACGGCGGGTGGTCGCCTCGGACCCCGGGCCCTGCCGGGGCAGACCGTCGTGGAGCGCGAAGAACGCCTCCTCGGTCGAGGCGTACCGCGGGGTCGGCGTCGTCTCGGTGGGGCGGGCGGTCACGACTGCCCCCGGAAGTGGTAGGTCGCCCGGAGGTGGCGGGTGATCGCCTTGCGCTGGTTCTCCCGTTCCGCGCGCAGGCGTGCGTCGTTCCGGGAGGCCGCCCAATCGGATTCCCGCTGGAGTCTGCGGTAGCTGTCCAGCCGGCGCGGCGCGAGGGTGCCCGCCTCGATCGCCGCGCGTACCGCGCAACCGGGCTCGCTCGTGTGCCGGCAGTCGGCGAACCGGCAGTCGCGGGCGAGCTCCTCGATCTCGGCGAAGACCTGCTGGAGGCCGTCCTCGGTGTCGTGCAGGCCGACCGCGCGCAGACCGGGGGTGTCGATGAGCACGCCGCCGTTCGGCAGTGGGAGCAGTTCGCGGTGGACGGTGGTGTGCCGGCCCTTGCCGTCGCCGGCGCGGACCGCCCCGGTGGTCAGCGCTTCGGCGCCGAGCAGGGCGTTGCCGAGCGAGGACTTGCCCGCGCCCGAGGGCCCCAGCAGCACGATCGTCCCGGTCAGCGCCGCGGCGAGGATGTCCAGACCCTCGCCCGTGGCGATGCTGGTGACCAGGACGTCGACGCCGAGGGCCAGCGCGGCGACCTCCTCACGTGCCTCGGCGGGGTCGCGCCCGGCGAGGTCGGCCTTGGTCAGGACGACGACCGGGAGCGCCCCGCTGTCCCAGGCGAGCGCGAGCATGCGCTCGATCCGGCCAGCGGGTATGGGGGTGGCGAGGGACTCCACGACGACGACCGTGTCGACGTTCGCGGCCAGGACCTGCGGGCGGGAGGTGCGCGAGGCGGCGGCCCGGACGATGGCGGTGCGGCGGGGCAGCAACGCGGCCAACTCGGGCTGCGCGGCGGTGGTGACGGCGGCCCAGTCCCCGGTGCACGGGGGCGGGCCGGAATGGGCCGACCAGGTGGCGCGCACCGGGCCGGCGGCGGTGACCACCGTGGCCAGGCCGCGGTCGACCAGGACGACGCGGGCGGGCCGCAACCCGGCGGCCCGGTGCGCGGCGAAGGCGTGTTCGTGTGCCCCGTCCCAGCCGTACGAACGCAGCACGTTCGAGGACGGGATCGGCGCGGAAGATGGCAATGACAACGGAAGAGACCCTTCGGAAGAGGGGCCCCGACAGACACCGGCGTAACCCGGTCGGGATCGAACATCCCGTCGAACGGGGAGATCAGCTGGGTCAGGCCGAGGCCCGGGACGCGAGGTTGGTCCGGGCGCTGCACGCAGCAGCAGCCGCCTTCGCGGTCATCAACCTCACCCCCCTCTCTCCCATGCGATCCGATGTCGCAGCGCTGTCGGGTCGAACGCTACCACGGCCGACCAGTTGGCTGGCGCACCTTTTCGCCCCGGGGCGCCGACCCCGGGTGCGCGGCCGTGGCGCGGTGTCGCGTCCGGTGGCGTTGCCCTCGACGTGGCAGCCGAGCCGGGCCGGCTGCGCTCGCTGGCCGTCTTCGAACCGCCGCTGTTCGGGGCCGGTGAATCGATCGAGGCGCTGCTCGCCCGCTAACGGGCCGCCTTCGAGCGGGACGACGCGGGCGAGATGTTCGCCGTGCTCAACGAGGTGGCCCATGTGCCGCCCGCGACCGGCACCGTGCACCAGGGGCGGGACATGGGCCGCCCCAGCGTCCTGACCGTCGGATCCCCGCCGGACCGCGACCCGGCATCGCGGTGACCGGCGCCGCTGTCGCCCTGGCCGGATAGCCGGGTCCGCCGTCAGTACGACTTGTCCTGGCCGAGGACGTGCTGGGCGACGAAATTGAGGATCATCTCGCGGCTGACCGGGGCGATCCGCCCCGCGCGCACCGCGCCGAGCAGGGTCGCCACCCCGTACTCGGTGGTCATGCCGGCCCCGCCGTGCACCTGGACGGCGGTGTCGACGGCCAGCGCCGCGGCCTCCCCGGCCGCGTACTTGGCCATGTTGCCGGCCACCCCGGCCTCCAGGTCGCGGCCGGCGTCGTAGAGGGTGGCCGCCTTATGGATCATGAGCCGGGCCAGCTCGACCTGCACGGCCGCGTGCGCCAGCGGGTGCGCGACGCCCTGGTGCGAGCCGATGCTCCGGCCGCCCCAGACCTTGCGGGTGGCCGTGTACTCGCTGGCCCGCTCGATGGCGTACCGGCCGGTGCCGGCGCCCATCGCGGCGACCGTGATCCGCTCCGGATTGAGCCCGGCGAAGAGCGCCGGCAGGCCGGCGTCCAGCGACTCGCCGACCAGCGCGTCGGCGGGCACCCGCACGTCGTCGAGGTAGAGCAGGAACTGGTTCTCCGGGGACACGATCTCCATGTCGAGCCTGGACCGGGTCAGCCCCGGCGCGTCGGTCGGCACCATGAACAACGCCGGCTTCAGCCGCCCCGTGGCCGCCTCCTCGGTCCGCGCCACGACCAGCACGTACGCCGCCTCGTCGACGCCCGAGATGTAGCACTTGCGCCCGGAGACCAGCCAGTCGTCGCCGTCGCGGCGGGCCACCGTGCCGAGCCGGTGGAAGTTCGAGCCGGCCTCCGGCTCGGTGATCGCGAAGACCACCTTCAGCGAGCCGTCGGCGAAGCCGGGAAGGTAGCGCCTGCGCTGCTCCTCGGTGCCGTGCCTGGCGATCACCGTGGCGGCGATGGCGGGGGAGACCACGAGCAGCAGCAGCGGGCAGCCGGCCGCCGCCAGCTCCTCGCAGACGATGGCCAGCTCGGTGATTCCGCCCCCGCCGCCGCCATACTCGGTGGGGATGTTGACCCCCAGGTAGCCCAGGCGACCGGCCTCGTTCCACAGCTCGGTGGTGTGCTCGCCGGCCTTGGCCTTGGTGACGAAGTAGTCGTGGCCATACCGCCGGCCCAGCGCGCGGACCGCGTCGCGGAGCTGCTCCTGCTCGGGGGTCAGGTCGAAGTTCATCGCGGGGCCCTCCAGGATCACTCGGGGTCGACCACGGCCAGCACGGTGCCCGTGTCGACCTGCCCGCCGGCGGGCACCGGCAGCTCGGCGACCACGCCGTCGGTCGGGGCGAGCACGGGGTGTTCGAGCTTCATCGCCTCCAGCGTCAGCAGCAGGTCGCCGGCCGCCACCCGCTGGCCGACCTCGACGTGCAGCCGGGTCACCGCGCCGGGCAGCGGCGCGACCAGCGACCCGGCCGCCCGCTCCGCGGCGGGCCCTGCGAAGCGCGGCAGCTCGACCAGGGCCGCCGCCCCGTCCGGGCCGTCCACGAAGACCGCCGACCCGGCCCGGCGTACGCGGTACGCGCGCCGTACCCCGTCGACGTCGAGCACCACCCGGTCGGGGGCGGCATCGACCAGGCCCACCACCGGCGTCGTTCCGCCGTCGGGGGTCGGTCCGCTCGGCGAAGCCGCTCCGTCCGGGGCCGGCCCGTTCGACGTCGGCCCGTCCGCCGAAGTCGCTCCGTCCGGGGCCGGTCCGTCGGGGGCCGGTCCGTCGGGGGCCGGTCCGTCGGGGGCCGGTCCGTCCGCACGGGCGGTCGCGCCGGCGTTCGGCGACACCGACCACTCGGCGAGGCCGCCCGAGCGGTCCAGGCGGTAGCGGACCTCGATCTCGCCGTCCGGGCCGGTGAAGCGGGTGAACTGCGGGAACGCCGGCACGTTGCGCCAGCCCGAGGGGAGCCCGGCCAGCACCGGAGCCGAGGCGCGGCGGGCGGCGGCCGAGGCGAGGGCCGCCGCCAGCGCGACCAGGGGGAGCTGATCGGCGGGCAGCAGCGGGGCGAAGACCTCGGGGTGCCGGTCCAGGAAACCGGTGTCGACGTCGACGGCGGCGAACTCCCGGCTGCGCAGGACGCGGACCAGCAGGTCCCGGTTGGTGACCACCCCGTGCAACTCGGCGCGGGCCAGCGCACCGGCCAGCGTCCGGGCCGCCTCGGCGCGGGTGGGCGCCCACGCGATCACCTTGGCGAGCATGGAGTCGTAGTGGACGCCCACCACCGAGCCGTCGACCACGCCCGAGTCCAGCCGCAGGCCCGGCCCGGCCAGCGGCCCGAACTCGGCCGCCACGCCGGGCAGGGCGAACCGGTGCAGGGTGCCGGTCGCCGGCCGGTACCCCTGTGCGGGGTCCTCGGCGCAGAGGCGCACCTCGATCGCGTGGCCCTGTGCCGGCGGGGTCGCCGCCACCGGCAGCGGTTCGCCCTCGGCGACGAGCAGTTGCAGCCGGACCAGGTCCAGGCCGGTGGTCAGCTCGGTGACCGGGTGCTCGACCTGGAGGCGGGTGTTCATCTCCAGGAAGTAGATCTCCCCGTCGGGCGCGAGCAGGAACTCGACCGTGCCGGCGCCGACGTAGTCGACCGCCCGGCCGGCGGCCGTCGCCGCCTCGTGCAGCCGCTGCCGCACCTCGGCGGGAACGACTCCGGGGGCCTCCTCGACGATCTTCTGGTGGCGGCGCTGGATCGAGCAGTCCCGCACGCCGAGGGCGACCACCGTTCCGTGCGTGTCGCCGAAGATCTGCACCTCGACGTGCCGGCCCCGCTCGACGTACCGCTCGACGAAGACCGTGCCGTCGCCGAACGCCGCCGCCGCCTCGCGGCGCGCGGAGGCGACGGCCTCGGCCAACCCGGCGGCGTCGCGGACGACACGCATGCCGCGCCCGCCGCCGCCGGCCGACGCCTTCACCAGCACCGGGAAGTCGGTGATCCCGTCGGCGTCGGTCCAGGTGGGGAGCATCGGCACGCCCGCCTCGGCGAGCAGCGCCTTCGCCGCCACCTTGTCGCCCATCGCGGCGATCGCCTTGGCCGGCGGGCCCACCCAGGTCAGCCCCGCGTCGGTGACCGCCGTGGCGAACTCGGCGTTCTCGGCGAGGAAGCCGTAGCCGGGGTGGACCGCGTCCGCGCCGGCCCGGCGGGCCGCGTCGAGGATCAGGTCGATCCGCAGGTACGTCTCGGCGGGCGTGTTCCCGGGCAGCCGGACGGTGTGGTCGGCCTCGGCGACGAACGGCGCGTCGGCGTCGGCGTCGGAGTGCACGGCCACCGTCCCGATGCCGAGCGCCCGGCAGGTGGCGAAGACCCGGCGGGCGATCTCGCCCCGGTTGGCCACGAGGAGTCGGGTGATCATTCGCGCGGTGCCTGCCTTTCGTTCGCGGCCGCGGGACTCCGCTCCGTCGCCTTCCTCGCGCTCACGGGAGATCACATCCGGAAGACGCCGAAGCCGTCGGCGCCCCGCACCGGTGCGTTGTGGATCGCCGACAGGCAGAGCCCGAGGACGGTACGGGTGTCCCGGGGGTCGATCACCCCGTCGTCGTAGAGCCGGCCGGAGAGGAAGAGCGCGCCGGACTGGGACTCGATCTGCTGCTCGACCATCATCCGCATCGCGGCGTCGGAGTCCTCGTCGTAGTCGCGCCCCCTGGCGGCGGCGGCCTGCCGGGCCACGATGGACAGCACGCCGGCGAGCTGCGCCGGCCCCATCACCGCCGACCTGGCGTTCGGCCAGGTGAACAGGAACCGTGGCTCGTACGCCCGGCCGCACATGCCGTAGTTGCCGGCCCCGTAGGAGGCGCCGAGGTTGACCGTCAGGTGCGGCACGGTCGAGTTCGACACCGCGTTGATCATGAGCGCGCCGTGCTTGATGATGCCGCGCTGCTCGTACTCGGTGCCCACCATGTAGCCGGTGGTGTTCTGGAGGAAGACCAGCGGGGTGTCGGCGGCGTTGGCGAGCTGGATGAACTGCGCCGCCTTCTGCGCCTCCTCGCTGAACAGCACGCCCCGGGCGTTGGCCAGCACCCCGACGGGGTAGCCGTGCAGCTCGCCCCAGCCGGTCACCAGGGCGGTGCCGTAGGCCGGCTTGAACTCGTCGAACTCGCTGCCGTCGAGCACCCGGGCCAGCACCTCGCGCGGATCGAACGGCACCTTCAGGTCGGCGCTGGCGATGCCGAGCAGTTCCTCCGGGTCGTACCTGGGCGGCTGGGGGAACGGGTCGCGTGGCGGTGGCCCCTGCTTGCGCCAGTTGAGCCGGCGTACGCACTGCCGGGCCAGCCGGATGCCGTCCCGCTCGTCGGCGGCGAGGAAGTCGGCCAGGCCGGACGTGGTGGCGTGCATGGCCGCCCCGCCGAGGGACTCGTCGTCGGTGACCTCGCCGGTGGCCATCTTCACCAGCGGCGGCCCGGCCAGGTAGACCTGCGACCGGTCCCGGATCATGATCACGTGGTCGGACATCCCCGGCACGTACGCGCCCCCGGCGGTCGCGTTGCCGAAGACCACGCTGACCGTGGGGATCTTCGCCGCCGAGAGCCGGGTCAGGTCGCGGAACACCCGGCCGCCCGGGATGAAGATCTCCGCCTGGGTGGGCAGGTCGGCGCCGGCCGACTCGACCAGGTTCACCATCGGCAGCCGGTTGGCCAGGGCGATCTCGCCGGCCCGGCGGGTCTTGGCCAGCGACCACGGGTTCACCGCGCCGCCGCGTACCGTCGGGTCGTTCGCGACGACGAGGCACTCGACGCCCTCGACCACCCCGATGCCGGTCACCACGCTCGCCCCGACGGGGAAGTCGGTGCCGTACGCCGCCACCGGGGACAGCTCCAGGAACGGGCTGTCCCGGTCGAGCAGCAGCTCGATCCGTTCCCGGGGCAGCAGTTTGCCCCGCCGGTGGTGGCGGGTCACGTACTTCTCCCCGCCGCCGGCCCGGGCCTGGTCGAGGGCGGCCTCCAGTTCGGCGAGGCGCTCCAGCAGGGCCTCGCGGTTGGCCCGGTGGCCGGGCGAGGACGGGTCGACCGCGCTCCGCAGCGTCGTCACGGAGCCTTCTTCGTTCGTGACTGCGGGGCTCGCAGACCCGGCTCACTCCTCGCACTCACAGGCCCATGCCCTTCGCGATGATCTCGTTCATGATCTCGGTGGTGCCGCCGCCGATGCCGAGGATCCGCGAGTCCCGGTAGTGCCGCTCCACCTCGGCGTCGCGCAGGTAGCCGTAGCCGCCGTGCAACTGGAGCGCCTGGTCGACCACCTCGGCGCAGGCCGCCACGGCGACGTTCTTCGCCATCGCCACCTCGGTCACCACCGGCTCGCCGGCCGCCACCCGCGCCGCCACCTGGTGCACGTACGCCCGCGCCGCCTCGCTGCGGGTGTGCATCTCGGCCAGCCGGTGCCGGACGAGCTGCCGGCTCGCCAGGGGACGGCCGAACGTGGACCGGTCCCGGCACCAGCGGGCGGCCAGCTCGACGCAGCGCTGCGCGGTCGCGTACGCCTGGGTCGCCAGCGACAGCCGCTCGCTGGCGAAGTTCTGCATGATCGCCAGGAAGGCGGTGTCCTCGGGGCCGATCCGGTTGGTGACCGGCACCCGCACGTCCACGAAGGACAGCTCGGCCGTGTCCGAGCAGTGCCAGCCCAGCTTCTCCAGCCGTCGGCCCACGGTGAAACCCGGGGTGCCCTTCTCGATCACGAGCAGGCTGAGCGAGCCGGATCCGGGGAAGTCGGTGCAGACGGCGGTGGTGACGAAGTCGGAGCGGACCCCGCTGGTGATGTAGGTCTTCGACCCGTTGACCACGTAGTGGTCGCCGTCCCGCCGCGCGCAGGTGCGGACGGCCGCCACGTCCGAGCCGCCGTCCGGCTCGGTGATCGCCAGCGCGCCGATCATCGTCCCGGCCAGCGTCGGCCGGACGTACCGGTCGATCAGCTCGCCGTCACCGGAGGCCACCAGGTGCGGCAGCGCGATGCCGTGGGTGAACAGCGCGGCGACCAGCCCCGACGAGCCGCCGGAGCGGATCACCTCCTCGGTGACGATGATCGAGTCGAGCAGGTCGCCGCCGCTGCCGCCGACAGCCTCCGGGAAACCGACGCCGAGCAGGCCGATCTTCGCGGCGGTCTCGTGCAGCGAGCGGGGCACCTCGCCGGCCCGCTCCCAGTCGTCGAGGTGCGGCAGCACCTCCCGCGTGACGAAGGCGCGGGTCAGCTCCCGGAGCTGCCGCCGTTCCGGGGTGTCGACGATGGTCACGGTCCCTCCCGGGTGGTGGTCGTGCCGGCCGCCCCGGGCGCGAGGTCCGCCGGCAGGTCGACGACCCGGGAGCGGAGCAGTTCGCCGAGCGCCTTGGCCTGCGGGTCGAACCGGGTGGAGGCGGCCACCCCCTGCCCGAGCAGCCCCCGGACGACGAAGTTGACCGCCCGCAGGTTCGGCAGCTCGTACCGCTCCACGGCCAGCGGGGCGGTCTCCGGCAGCAGCTCGCGCAGGCGGGCGTCGGTGAGCCAGCCGCGCAGCCACGACCACGTCGCGTCGGTGCGGGCCCAGACGCCGAGGTTGGCGTCGCCGCCCTTGTCGCCGGAGCGGGCCCCGACCAGCTCGCCGAGCGGCGCGCGCCGGGTCGGCCGGTCGGGCGGCGCGGCGCGCCGCGCCGGGTCGGCCGCGCGTCGGTCACCGGCCGCTGCCGGGTCGGCCGACACGGTCGGGGGCGGGTCGGCGGCGGGCGCCGGCCCGCCGGGCGCGCCGGCGGTGCGGGGCGGCGGCGGGACGGGCAGCCGCTCCCCGGAGGGCAGCACCGCGACGTGCGGCACCGCGTCCTGCGGCACGGTGTCGGCGGTGAACACCCCGTAGGGCGCTGCGTCGCCGGGCGGCGTGGTCAGCGTGCAGCCCGGGTAGGAGGCCAGGGCCAGTTCCACCGCGGCCGCCGAGAAGGCCCGCCCGGCCCGCGCCCTGTCGCCGTCCCGCAGGTGTACGTGCAGCAGCGCGCTCGCGGCCTCGGTGCCGGTGGCGTCGGGGTGGTCGGTGCGGGCCAGGGTGAACTCCAGCCCCTCCGTGCCGACCGCCTCCTCGATTTGGCCCCGGACCAGGGCCGCCTTGGCGGGGATGTCGAGCCCGCAGAGGACGAAGGTCATCGAGTTGCGGAAGCCGCCGAGGTTGGTGACGCCCACCTTGAGGGTGTCCGGCGGCGGGGCGCCCCGGACGCCGCTCACCCGCACCCGGTCCGGCCCGGCGGCGCTCAGCTCGACCGTGTCGAGCCGGGCCACGACGTCCGGCCCGAGGTAGGCCGGCCCGCCGACCTCGTACAGCAGTTGCGCGGTGACGGTCTCCACGGTGACCGCGCCGCCGGTGCCGGGGTGCTTGGTGAGCACGCAGGAGCCGTCCGGGTGCAGCTCGGCGACCGGGAAGCCGGGGCGGCGCCCGCCGTCGGGCAGCTCGGTGAAGAAGCTGAAGTTCCCCCCGGTCACCTGCGCCCCGCACTCGACGAGGTGGCCGGCGACGGTCGCCCCGGCCAGCGCGTCCAGGTCGTCGCGCCCCCAGCCGAACCGGGCGATGGCCGGCCCGACCACCAGGGACGCGTCGGTGACCCGGCCCGTGACCACCACGTCGGCCCCGCCGTCCAGGCAGGCGGCGATGCCGTACGCCCCGAGGTAGGCGTTGGCCGTCAGCGCGTCCGGGCGCGGAAGGGTGTCGCCCTCGACGTGGCCGACGCGCACGGTCCGGCCGAGCCGGTCGGCGAGCGATCCGATCGCGGCGGCCAGGCCGGCCGGGTTCAGCCCGCCGGCGTTGGTGACGATCCGCACGCCCCGGTCCAGGGCGGTGCCGAGGCACCCCTCGAGCTGGCGGAGGAAGGTCTTCGCGTAGCCGAGGGACGGGTCGCGCAGCCGGTCCCGGCCGAGGATCAGCATGGTCAGCTCGGCCAGGTAGTCGCCGGTCAGCACGTCGAGTTCGCCGCCGTCGAGCATCTCCCGCCAGGCGCTGAACCGGTCCCCGTAGAAGCCGGAGGCGTTGCCGACGCGCAGCACGTCGCTCACGCCGGCACCCGGCCCGCGTCGGCCCTGCCCGTCCCCGCACCGGCCCCACCCGTCGCCGTGCCAGTGCCGGCCGCTTCGCCGGTGTCGGCCGCCGTTCCGGTCGCGCCGGCTGCGGCGGCCTGTGGCGGGCGGCCGGGGCCGGGCGGACCGGCGAAGGCCTGCGCGACTTCCAGCCACTCGTCGGCGACCGGGCCGGTCGCCGCCAGGGCCAGGTCGGCGCGGTGCCGTCGCTGGGTGACCAGCAGGCAGAAGTCGAGCGCCGGGCCGGTGACCCGGTCGGCGGCCTCGGCCGGCCCGTACGTCCAGGTGCCGCCGTCGGGCGCGGCCAGCTCGACCCGCACCGGCGCCGCCGGCGCCGGCCGGCCGTGGGCGGCGAAGCTGTGCCCGAGGGTGCGGAAGCCGAGGTGCGCGACGTGCCGCAGCCGGGTCGTGGCGGGGCGGGTGACGCCGAGCGCGTCCGCCACGTCCGTGCCGTGCGCCCAGGTCTCCATGATCCGGGCGGTGGCCATCGAGGCGGGCGACATCCGGGTGCCGAACCAGGGCAGCTTCCCGCCCTCCGGTACGCCCGCCAGCGCGGCGGCGAGCGCTGCCCGGCCGGCACGCCAGCGGGGCAGCAGCTCGGCCGGCGGGGCGAGGAGCTCCTCCGCGCCGGCGTCGACGAGCCGGGCCGGGTCGGGGGCGGCGGCCACGGACGCGAAGAACGCCTCGGGGTCGGTGGCGGCGAGCAGCGCCACCTGGTCGGTCCAGGCGAGGTGGGCGATCTGGTGCCCGATGCTCCAGCCGGGCGCCGGGGTGGGCCGCGCCCAGTCGCCCGGCGACAGGCCGTCCGCCAGGCCGTCCAGTTGCTCGGCCTCGTCGGCCAGATCCGCGAGCAGCTCCTTCAGGTCGACCATGGTGCCTCCGGTGCGGGACGGGCCGGTCAGGGTGGCGGTCAGGGCGCGAGCAGGGTGGCGAGCTGGCGCTTCCAGGTGTGCAGCAGGGCCGTGCGGCGGGACGAGTCGTCGCTGAGCAGGTTGGCCACGCCCAGTCCGCGGAGCAGGTCCAGCGTCGCCTGCACCGCCTCGCGTACGCCCGGGCGGCGCTCGTCCACGTCGAGCAGCGCGACGGTGAGCCGGTGCATCTCGCGGCCGACCCGGGCCTCCAGCGGCACCAGCGCCTCGCGCAGCTCCCGGTCGGTGCGCGCGGCGACCCACAGCTCGAGGGCGGCGACGAAGAGCGGGCCGGTGAAGGCCGCGCCGA
The DNA here is from genome assembly GCF_040679695.1 of Micromonospora sp. NPDC052213. Taxonomy (NCBI): domain Bacteria; kingdom Bacillati; phylum Actinomycetota; class Actinomycetes; order Micromonosporales; family Micromonosporaceae; genus Micromonospora; species Micromonospora sp. NPDC052213. The sequence goes on along the minus strand of NZ_JBFAVI010000060.1, from coordinate 7,748 downwards.
GCAGGTCGATCACCCGGTCGAGGCGCTGCGGGCCGGGCGGCAGCGCCTCGGCCTCGGTGCGCAGCTCCTCGGCCCGGCGTTCGGTCAGGTGCGCGACGGCGGCGGTGACCAGCGCGGCCTTGGTGGGGTAGTGGTGGAGCTGGGCACCGCGCGAGACGCCGGCGCGGGCCGCGACGACGGTGGTGGTGGTGCCTGCCCAACCGTGCTCCACCAGGCACTCGACGGTCGCCTCCAGCAGCCGGGTCCGGGTGGCGCGGCTGCGCTCCTGTTGAGGGACGCGGATCGATGCGATGGACACGGGGACAGCGTGCCGCCACCGAAACAAACAGTCAAGACTGACTTTTTCGGGGCCGGCCGGCTGCCGGCTCAGCGGCCGTCGCGCGGGGCGAACACCGCCAGCGCGTCGGCGTCGCTGTGTCGGGAACGCAGGTACTCGTCCGCCCACTCGGCGGCGTCGGGGAAGCCCGACTCGGCTGCCACCCGGGCGCAGGCGGCGTCCACGTCGAAACGGGTGCGGCGCAGGTGCACGCCGGGCCCGAGCAGCGCCCAGAAGGCGCCGGGGCCGCCGTAGGGCATCCCGACGCTGCCCGGGTTGACGATCAGCCGCCGGTCGGCCAGCCGGGTGAACGGCATGTGGGTGTGGCCGCAGACCACCGTCCCCACCTCGGTCGGCACCCCGGCGAGCACCTCCGCCCAGCGCTCCATCCGGGAGTCGACGAGCACGACCTCCTCGTCGTCGCGGGGCGTGGCGTGGCAGAAGAGCACCGGACCCAGGCCGGCGACCTCCAGGGTCACCGTCATCGGCAACGCCGCCAGCCGGGCGAGGTGGTCGGCGCGGAGCTGCTCGGCGGCCCAGTTCGAGACGTCGACCGGCGACTTGCGGCCCGCGCGCGCCTCGACCAGCTCGCGGTCGGCGTTGCCGCGCACCCAGCAGACCCGGTCGCCGAGGCCGGCGAGCAGGTCGAGCACCTCGACCGGCTGCGGTCCGGCGGCGATGTCGCCGGTGAGCACGATCAGGTCGGCGGCGGCGACGTCCGGCTCGGCCAGCACGGCCTCCAGCGCGGGCAGCACCCCGTGGATGTCGGAGAGAACGGCGACGCGGTCCAGCATCGCTCCACCATGCCCACCGACCCGGCCGGAGTCCAGCGATTCTGCCCCCGGCAGACCGGCAGCCGGGCAGACGAGCAGTCGGGGTTCCGGTGGCCGCGGGGCCCGAACGCGAACCGGCCCGGCCGCGGGTGTGCGGTCCGGACCGGTGGTGCCGAGGCGGCCGGGGTGGACCCCGGCCCCGGCGGCGTCAGACGCGGGCGCGGCGGGCCAGGCGCTCCGGGTCGAGGATGATGATGCTCTTGCCGTCCAGGCGCAGCCACCCGCGCGAGGCGAAGTCGGCCAGCGCCTTGTTGACGGTCTCCCGGGAGGCGCCGACGAGCTGGGCGATCTCCTCCTGGGTGAGGTCGTGGGTCACCCGGAGCACGCCGCCGTCGCGGGTGCCGAAGCGGCCGGCCATCTGGAGCAGGTTCTTGGCGACGCGACCGGGCACGTCGGTGAAGATCAGGTCGGCCAGCGAGTCGTTCGTCCGCCGCAGCCGGCGGGCGAGCACCCGCAGCAGCTGCTCGGCGATCTCCGGCCGGTTGTTCAGCCACGGGCGCAGGGCCTGCTTGCGCAGCCGCACCAGCCGGGTGTCGGTGACCGCGGTGGCCGTCGCCGTACGCGGGCCGGGGTCGAAGAGCGACAGCTCGCCCACCATGTCCGACGGGCCCATCACGGCGATCAGGTTCTGCCGGCCGTCGGCCGCCCGGCGACCCACCTTGATCTTGCCGGACAGCAGGATGTAGAGACTGTCGCCGGGCTCGCCCTCGTTGAAGACGATCTCGCCCTTGCGGACCTCGAGCGTCTCCATCTCCTTGGCGAGCGCCTCGGCAGCCTCCGGGTCGACGCCCTGGAAGATCCCGCTGCGGGCCAGTACCTCGTCCATCGCGCACCTCCACCTGCGCGTGCCGTCCGTCGGCCGGGTCCGCCGTCCGCTGATCCCTCGCGCGTCGCCAGTCTAGGCGCACGTGAGCTGGAATCAGAGGTGCACCCCTGGAATCTTGATCGTTGGGCGTAACCCGCCCGACGTGATCAAGCAGTAAGATCGCGCGCCCGTCCCGGGTGCCGGCGGGCCGGCGGGCGCCGGGTCGTAGGGTCACCGCGTGCTGAGCGAACCCGTGCTGACCGCCCGTCGGGAGGACGGTCGGGACGTCCCGCTGCTGGTCTGGCGCGCCGACCGCCCGCTGCGCGCGGTGAGTTCCGCGCCGCTGGGCGGCGGGATCGGCGTCCGGCGCTGGGTCGTCAACGCGACCGTACCCATGTCGTACGACCGGGACGACCCGGCCGACCACCTGGCCGGACTGGCCCGCGGGCTCGACCTCGACGGGCCCGGGGTGGGCCTGCTGACCGGGGTGGACGTCGCCGAGGTGGTCGCCCGGACGGACACCGGGGTGCGGGTCTGGGCCACCGTCGGCCTGGGCACCCCGGTCTGGGCGGCCGAGCCCGCCCCGGCGGCGCCCGGCCAGCGGGTCGGCACGGTCAACATCGTGGTGTACGTCCCGGCCCGGCTCGGTGACGCCGCCCTGGTCAACGCGGTGGCGACCGCCACCGAGGCGAAGGCGCAGGCGATCGCGGAGCTGGGCGTGCCGGGCACCGGCACCCCCACCGACGCCGTCACCGTGCTGTGCCCGCTCGACGGCCCGGAGTCGGCGTACGGCGGACCGCGCTCCACCTGGGGAGCCCCGCTGGCCCGGGCCGTGTACGCCGCCGTGACGGCCGGCGGGGCGGGCACCGTGGTCCCGTGGTCCGATCGGCCGACCGGCTGAACATCCGTCCGATCGGGTCTCGTCCCGGCGTTGCCTACCCGATAGGGTCGCGCTCGATGTACGCTGCCGCCTCCCCTCCGCCCCGCCGGGTCGCGCTCGCCCTGGGCGCGCTGCTCACCGTCCTGCTCGCCGCCGGTTGCGGCCAGCCCGGGTCCGGGGGTGACCCCGTCTGGCAGCCCGGCGCGGGTGCCGGCGGCACCGGCGCCCCGGTCCGGTCCAGCCAGCCCGCGAAGCCCGCGGAGCAGGCGATCTCGCTCTCCGCGACCGGCGACATCATCATGGGCAACGCGCCGAACCGGCTGCCCGCCAACGGTGGCAAGGGCTTCTTCGACTCGGTCGAGAAGGCGCTCGCCGCCGACCTGGTGATGGGCAACCTGGAGGAGCCGCTGACCGTCGACACCGGCACCGGCAAGTGCGGCCCGAACTCGACCCGCTGCTTCCAGTTCCGTGCCCCGCCGGACTACGCGGCGCACCTGCGCGACGCCGGCTTCGACCTGCTCAACCAGGCCAACAACCACGGCTACGACTACGGCCCGAAGGGCTACGAGAACACCCAGAAGGCGCTGGAGAAGTACGACCTCGCGCACACCGGGGCGCCCGACCAGATCACCGTGGTCGACGTCAAGGGGGTCAAGGTCGCGGTCGCCGGCTTCTCGTCGTACGTCTGGTCCAACAGCCTCGTCGACATCGCCGAGGCGAAGCAGGTGATCGCCAAGGCGGCCGGCCAGGCCGACGTGGTCGTGGTGCAGGTGCACATGGGCGGCGAGGGGGCCGACAAGACCCGGGTGCGGCCGGGCACCGAGATGTTCCTCGGCGAGAACCGGGGCGACCCCGTCAAGTTCTCCAAGGCGATGATCGACGCCGGGGCGGACCTGATCGTCGGGCACGGCCCGCACGTGCTGCGCGGCATGGAGTTCTACAAGGGCCGGCTGATCGCGTACAGCCTGGGCAACTTCGCCGGCGGGGGCAACTCGCTGAGCAACACCGGCCGGCTCGGCTGGGGCGGGGTGCTCAAGGTGTCGCTGAAGCCGGACGGCAGCTGGGCCGGGGGCTCGTTCGTCTCGACGTACATGAACTCCGCCGGCAAGCCGACGATGGACGGCGACGACCGCGGCCTGGGCCTCGTGAAGCAGCTCACCCGCAGCGACTTCCCGGAGACCGGCGCCCGGTTCGACGACTCCGGGGCGATCAGCCCGCCGCAGGGCGGCTGACCGGGCGGCGCGGCGCGTGGCCCCGGCGTCCGGTCACACCGGCGACGTAGGCTGGCCGGCGTGACCACCAGCTCCTCCGGCTTCACCGAGACCGACCTCGGGCGTACGCGCCGCGCCCGGCGGATCGGCCGGGCGCTGACCGAGACCCACCCCGACGCGCACTGTGAACTCGACCACTCCAGCCCCCTGGAGCTGGCCGTCGCGACGATCCTCTCCGCGCAGTGCACGGACAAGAAGGTCAACGAGGTCACCCCGAAGCTCTTCGCCCGCTACCCGACCGCCGCCGACTACGCCGGGGCGGACCGGACGGAGATGGAGGAGCTGATCCGGCCCACCGGTTTCTACCGCAACAAGACCGACTCCCTGATCAAGCTCGGCCAGGCCCTCGTCGAGCGGTACGACGGCCGGGTCCCCGGCAAGCTCGTCGACCTGGTGACGCTGCCCGGCGTCGGCCGCAAGACCGCCAACGTCATCCTCGGCAACGCCTTCGGTGTGCCCGGGATCACCGTCGACACCCACTTCGGGCGGCTGGTGCAGCGCTGGCGGCTGACCGCCGAGACTGACCCGGTGAAGATCGAGCACGCGATCGGGGCGCTCTTCCCCCGGCGGGACTGGACCATGCTGTCGCACCGGGTGATCTTCCACGGCCGGCGGGTCTGCCACGCCCGCAAGCCGGCCTGCGGCGCGTGCACGCTGGCGAAGCTCTGCCCGTCGTACGGCACCGGGCCGACCGAGCCGGCGGCGGCCGCGCGGCTGCTCAAGGGCCCCCGCGCCCGGGACCTGGCGGTGGCCGCCGGGGTCGACCCGGAGCTGGTGCCCGTCCAGGCCGTCGTGGCGGAGGCACCGTGAGCGCGAGGAGTGAGCCGGTGTTGCGAGCCCCGCAGTCACGGACCAGGGTGAACCGATGAACCGCCGACTCGCCGCCCTGCTCGTGCCCGTGCTGCTGGCGGTGGGCGGGTGCACCGCCGGCAACGGCACCGAGGAGGAGAGCGGCCCGACCGGCCGGCAGGAGGCCGCCGCGAACCGGCCGTCGCCGTTCCAGGACTGCTCGGCGCTCGGCACCCCGCCCGCGTCCGGCGCCCCGGCGTCGGCGTCCGGGGGTGCGGGGCAGGCGTTGCCCGACCTGACGCTGGACTGCTTCACCGGCGGCGCGCCGGTCGCCCTCCGGGAGCTGCGCGGCCCGGCCGTGGTCAACGTCTGGGCGTCCTGGTGCCCGCCCTGCCGCGACGAGCTGCCCGCCTTCCAGCGGCTCAGCGACCGGGCCGCCGGCCAGCTCCGGGTGATCGGGGTGAACAGCGGGGACAGCCGCGAGGGTGCCCAGGCCATCGGCGAGGACTTCGGGATCCGTTTCCCGGTGCTGGTCGACCGGGGCGAGCGGTTGAAGCAGGAGCTGAGGCGCAAGGCCATCCCCCTGACCGTCTTCGTCGACGGGCAGGGCAACGTCCGGCACGTCGACTCCTCCGGCACGCTCGACGACGCCCGCCTGGCGGAACTGGTCCGGCAGCACCTCGGCCTGACGGTGCCGGCGTGAGCCGACAGCCGCCGGGCTGGCTCGACCCGCTGCTCGCCCGGCTCGGCAGTGCGCGCAGCGAGGACTTCACCAGGCTGGCCACCCCGGAGACCGGCGGGCGGGAGAGCGCCGTGCTGGTGCTGCTCGGCGAGGAGCCCGGCACCGGCCCGGACGTGCTGATCCTCCAGCGGGCGGCCACCCTGCGCAACCACGCCGGCCAGCCGGCCTTTCCCGGCGGCGCGGCCGACCCGGAGGACGCGGACGCCCTGGCGACCGCGCTGCGCGAGGCCAACGAGGAGGTCGGCCTCGACCCGGCCAGCGTCACCGTCCTGGCGGAGCTGCCGAAGCTCTGGATCCCGGTCAGCGACTTCGTGGTCACCCCCGTGCTCGCCTGGTGGCACGCCCCGCACCCGGTGCACCCCCGGGAGCCGGCCGAGGTGGCGCACGTGGCCCGGCTGCCCGTCAGCGAGCTGGTCGACCCGGAGAACCGGATGCGCGTACGCCACCCGAGCGGCTGGATCGGCCCGGCGTTCTCGGCGCGCGGGATGCTCGTCTGGGGCTTCACCGCCGGGGTCCTGGCCGCCCTGCTGGAGATGGGCGGCTGGGCCCGCCCGTGGCCGCGCGACCGGGTCGTCGACCTGCCGCCGACCGGGGCCACCCCGGCGCCCTCGGCCGGCACGGACGCGGTGGACGAGACTCCGGTGCGCTGAACGGACGGTCACCTTCCGCACGCGATGGTCATTCCGCGGGCCGGGTGCCCGTACGCTTGACGCGTGTCCGCCGTGGATCTCGTACTGCTGCTGCTCATGCTCGTGTTCGCGATCAGCGGATACCGCCAGGGCTTCGTCATCGGGGTGCTGTCGTTCAGCGGCTTCTTCCTGGGCGCGCTGGTGGGTCTCCAGGTCGGGCCGCTGCTGGCGCAGCAGTTCGTCGACAGCGGCACCCGCGTACTGATCTCCCTGGTGGCGGTCTTCGGGCTGGCGGTGGTCGGCCAGGCGCTCGCCGGCTGGGTCGGTTCCCACCTGCGCAAGGTGATCACCAGCGACGTGGGCAGGCGGGCCGACGACGTCGGCGGGGCGTTCGTCTCGCTCTTCGCCGTGCTGCTGGTCGCCTGGCTCGTCGCGGTGCCGCTGGGCTCGTCGTCGCTGCCCTGGCTGGCCTCCTCGGTCCGCAACAGCGCGCTGCTCACCGTGGTGGACCGGGTCCTGCCGGACCAGGCGCAGCAGCTCTCCACGGCGCTGCGGGACACCGTCGACACCAACGGCTTCCCCGACGTCTTCGGCGACCTGGCGCCCACCCGCGCCCGGCAGGTGTCCCCGCCCGACCCGGCGCTCGCCGGCTCGCAGGTGGTGGTCAACAGCCAGCGGTCGGTCGTCAAGGTGCTCGGCTCCGCCCCGAGCTGCTCGCGCCGCATCGAGGGCTCCGGTTTCGTCTACGCGGACGACCGGGTCATGACCAACGCGCACGTCGTCGCCGGCACCCGCTCCACGGTCGTCGAGCTGAACGGCGACCGGTACGACAGCAAGGTGGTCGTCTACGACCCCGACCGGGACCTGGCCGTGCTGCACGTGCCCGGGCTGCCCGGCCCCTCGATGCGCTTCGCCGCCGGCAACGCGGGTAGCGGCGCGGACGCCATCGTGCTGGGCTTCCCGCTCGACGGGCCGTACAACGCCCAGTCGGCGCGGGTCCGGGACGTCGACCGGATCACCGGGCCGGACATCTACTCCGCCGGCAACGTGACCCGGGAGATCTACACGATCCGGGCGCTCGTGCAGAGCGGCAACTCCGGCGGCCCGCTGGTCTCGTCGAACGGGCTGGTCCTCGGGGTGATCTTCGCGGCGGCGGCCGACGATCCGAACACCGGGTTCGCGGTGACCGCGGCCGAGGCCCGCCCGGTCGCCCTGGCCGGCGCCGAGCGCACCCGCGCCGTCGGCACCGGCGAGTGCACCTGACCGCTCCCCTGGTCGCGGGGGGCGACGGGAGGCAGTCGCGTGCTTCCCCGGTCGGCGTCGGCGCGGAGACCCGTCAGCGCGGTGCCACACCGCCCGCCGGCCCGGGTTCCGACGGCGGTCCCGGGCGCCCGGTGCGCGCCGGTCCATGCCCTGACGGCCGTTCCCGGCGGTCGGCGCCCGCTGGGCCGGGCTCTGCCGGCCGCCCCGGGCGGTCCGCGCC
>NZ_JBFAVI010000059.1:0-37565 GCF_040679695.1 Micromonospora sp. NPDC052213 | reverse complement strand
CCCGCCCCGCCCCCACCGGGCCCCTCGCGTCGTCCGTCGGTCAGACGAGGTCCCAGCTCAGCGGCGTGCCCTTCGGCACGTCCCGGGTGAAGGCGCGGCCGAGGACCCGGTCGAGGTCGGCCGGGGGGAGTCCGCCGGCCGGCCGGATCGAGCGTACGACCGCCGCGGTGACCGGGTCGCCGGCCCGGACGTCCTCGACCACCCAGAGGGACCGGCGGAACCGCAGCCCCTCCCGCTCGGTCGGGGTGGGCCCGATCGCGGTGCCGCCCAGCGCCGCCCACGCCCGCTCCGACTCGACGGTGAGGGCGGTCAGCTCCGCCGGCTCCAGCGAGAAGTCCGAGTCGACGCCCCCGTCGGCGCGGCGCAGCGTCACGTGCTTCTCGATCAGGCAGGCGCCGAACGCCACCGAGGCGACCGGGACGCCGATGCCCGGCGTGTGGTCGGACAGGCCCACCGGCAGGCCGAACGTGTCGGCCAGCACGGGCAGCCGGCGCAGGTTGCTGTCCTGCGGCGGCGCCGGGTAGGACGCCGTGCAGGCGAGCAGCACGATGCCGCCGGCGCCGCCCTCCCGGGCTGCGCGGACGGCCGCGTCGATCTCGCCGACCGTGGCCATCCCGGTGGAGATGACCAGCGGCTTGCCGGTGGCCGCGACGAGCCGGATCAGCGGCAGGTCCACCAGCTCCGACGACGCGATCTTGTACGCGGGCGCGTCCAGCTCCTCCAGCAGATCCACCGCCGTCGCGTCGAACGGCGAGGAGAACACCGTCAGACCGTGCCGGCGGGCCCGCTCGAAGATCGGCGCGTGCCACTCGTACGGGGTGTGGGCGCGCTCGAAGAGCTGCCAGAGGCGCTCGCCGCCCCACAGGTCGTGCCCGTCGGAGAGACGGAACGCGGGGGCGTCCACGTCGATGGTGATGGTGTCCGGCCGGTACGTCTGGAGCTTGAGCGCGTGCGCCCCGCTGGCCGCCACCGCGTCGACGATGGCGAGCGCCCGGTCCAGGCTGCCGTTGTGGTTGCCGGACATCTCCGCGACCACGAGGGGCCGCTCGCCGGGGCCGACCGCGTGTGGGCCGATCTTGACTGTCGCCGTCATCTTCCTCTGCTCTTCTCCGTCCACACCACCTGGTGCGGCGTGCCGTCGATGTCCCGCTCGTAGCGCCGGACCTCGCGAAATCCGAAGCGCCGGTGCAGGGCCAGCACCGGCTTGTTGGCGGCCAGCGTCTCGCCGCCCAGCGTCTCCGCCCCGAGGGTGTCGAAGGCGTACGCGATGGCGGCCCGCTCCAGCGACAGCCACGCCGGCAGCAGCTGCCCCCGGGCGTCCAGGCCGTCGACGTCGAGGTAGAAGCCCCAGGTGAGGGCCCGGTCCGGGGCGGTGACCCCGGAGAACGTGACGATGCCGGACGGCACCTCGTCGTGCAGGTGCACCAGCACCCGCCGGTCCGGGTCGACCCGGACCCGCGCCCACCAGGCGGTGTGCTCGACCAGGCCGATCTCGTGGCTGGTCAGGCTCACCGCCCGCACCTGCGGGTGGTTGCGCCAGAGCAGCATCCGGTGCAGGTCGCCGTTGTCCGCCGGCCGCAGCGGCCCGGCCACCGGAGGCTCGGTCGACGGAAGCCCGGTCGTCGGAAGCCCGGTCATCGGCGGCTCGCCATCGCGGTGGTCTGGTCCGCCGCCGTCCCGGTCGCGGGTCGCCCGGCCGCCGTGGCCTGCCCGGTCTCCGCGACCTGCCCCGCCTGCCCGGTCTCCGTGGCCTGCCCCGCCTGGCCGGCCTCGGGCGAGGGGAGGGCCGGCGGAACGGGCCGGCCGCCCCGCACCCGGCCCGCCGCCCGGTGGGCCCGGCGCAGCGCCGCGTACGCGAGGTAGCTGTTCCGCCCGACCAGGCGGTGCTTGAGCCCCGCGACTCCGGCGGGGCGGGAGTAGCCCGCGTCGGGCAGGTAGCGACGGTAGTGCTCGGCGACCCGGCGGAAGAACGCGCGGCGCAGCCGCGGGTGCAGCCGGCCGTCGTTGCCCGCCACCACCAGGTAGTGGCTGATCATCAGGGTGAACAGCTCGGCCCGCAGCCGGTCGTCCGGGGCGTGCCGGTCCAGCCAGTCGAAGAGCCGCTCGTACTGGTCGAAGGCGTCGAAGTGCCGGCGGCTGCGGGTGGAGGTGATCGCGCCGAGCCGGCCCTGCCGGTAGAGGTAGCAGACCCGGTCCAGTACGGAGATCCGCTCCGCGCCGATCAACAGCGGGTGGCTGAACGGGATGTCCTCGTACCAGCCGGGGAAGAAGCGTAGCTCCAGCTCGGCCATGAACCCGCGGCGGACCACCTTGTTCCAGGCGGTGTGCTGCACCTTCAGCAGTTGTGGCCGGTCGGCGAGGCGGACCACGCCCGGCACCCCGCGCAGCAGGTGGCTGCTCGCGTCGACCTCCCGCCGGCCGCCCTCGTGCACCCGCAGGTGGTCCAGCATCAGCACGTCGGGCCGGTCCCGGCGCAACCGGTCCAGCACCGCCGGGATCGTGCCCGGCGGCAGCCAGTCGTCGCTGTCGACGAACCAGACGTACGCGCCGGTGGCCACGTCGAGACCGGCGTTGCGGGCCAGGCCGAGGCCGACGTTGTCGGTCAGGTGGACGGTGCGGATGCCGACCCGACCGGCCGCGTACGACCGCAGCATCTCCCCGCAACGGTCCGGGGAGGCGTCGTCCACCGCGATCAGCTCCACCGCGCCCGCCTCGCCGGCCGGGATGTCGGCGCGGATCGACTCGAGGCACTGGTACAGGTACGGTTCGACGCCGTACACGGGCACGACGATGCTCAGCAGCGGTGCTTGCGTCGGCTCAATGACCACGCCGACACCATCGACCGCGCGGATGGACGGCCCCGGAACCTCACGTGGCCGGTGCGGGTGGAGTGTTTGAACAGCCGCCCAGCGTCGGGTTAACGGTTCAGGATCCGCCGCACCGGGCCGCCGACGGCCCGCTTGACCCGGGCCCGCAGGCGCTGCTCACGGAGCATCTCCACGTCCGTCTGCAACTCGGCGTTGCGGTCACGCAGCCACTGGAGGCGCTCCAGCAGCACCTCCGGGGCGGTCGCGCCGGCCGGGCGCACGGCGGGCGGGAAGGCGGTGGCCCGCACCCGCGCGTCGAACCGGGCGGCGCTGTCGCCGTCGGCGAAGGCGTTGCCCAGGTCGTGCTTGGCGAGGAAGGCGAGCATGGTCTCGTAGCGGGCCTTGTGGCCGTCGTTGAGCGCCGTGTAGTCCGCCTCGTCGTAGAGCTGGGCGGCGTCGACGTCGGCCGGCACCTCCTTCATCACCCGGTGCGGGATGTCGAAGTACCGGGCCAGCTCCAGGGTGCGCGAGTCGTGCGCGAAGAGGTAGCCGGGCGTGCCGGCGACCAGCGCGGTGATGGTGCCGTGGATCCGGGTGCCGAAGGCGAACTCGAACCCGGAGAGGTAGTCCATCCAGGTCCAGGGGTCGACGAACATCCGCACCTTGTCCTCGGTGAACAGCGGGTGCGAGGTGTGGATCGGGATCGCGCTGGACTTGCCCCGGTCGTCGGGGGCGTCGCCGTAGAGCAGGGTGCCGAGCGTCTTGAGGTCCTGCGGCAGGTAGCGCAGGTTCGGGTACCGCTCGTGGTGCCGGGCGATGATCTTCGCCATCGACTTCACGTACGGCGAGACGGTGAGCGCGAGCCGGTCGTCGGGCGTCAGCGCCGCCTTCCGCTTCTCCACCCGCAGGCTGTCGCCGTGCAGGAACATCGACGGGCAGCCGATCACGTCGACGGCGGAGAAGCCCAGCGTGCGCAGATAGCCCTCGGTGATCTCACCCCGTACGCCGATGCTGTGCGAGCGGTCGAGCACGGCCCGGACGAAGCGGGTGACGGCGTCGTCGATCGGGCGCAGGTACTCCCGGTCGCCCTTGACGTCGGTCTGCACGCCCACCCCGAGCACCACCACCGGGATCTTCAGCCGCTCGACGAGCTTCGTCATGAGTTCGATGCGGTGTGCGTAGCTGCGCCGGAAGGCGTTGGCGAGCGGTACGACGTAGACGTCGTACCGCTCGTTGATCATGTCGGCGTCGCGCGGGTTGACCTTGAACTCGGTCGAGGTGATCTCGGTGGTGCTGGTCTGCAGCAGCTTGTGCGCGGCGTGGCTGAAGACGAGGTTGCCGTTGTTCTCGCCGATCCAGTTCCCCTCGAAGGCCTCCTCGGGGGAGTAGACGTCGAACGGGCCCTTCTTCGCCCGCATCAGGATCCGCTGGTGCATCCGTCCCCGCCTCTCGTCACCTCCGGGTCACGGAATATTAGGCCACCGGCCGACCCCGGCACAGACGCGCGTCACTCCGGCACGCGGAGGGACGGAACCGTCACGCGGTGGACGGGGACGCAGGGGGACATCCGGGGCGGCGGGTAGGGTGCCCGGCGGCGGCGCCGACCGGAGGCCTCGCCGCGGGCCGTCCTGCGCCGCCCGCCGACGGCCAAGGAGGAGACGTACGTGCTGGTGACCCTGCGGACCGCCGGGCCGCCGGCATGACGGGGGCCGCGACCGTCGCGGCGGAGGCCCGGCCCGCGTCCCCGGCCGGCCGGCTGCCCTCGCTGACCGGGCTGCGCTGGGTGGCGGCCCTGCTCGTCTTCGGCTTCCACGCCGGCACGATGGGGATCATCGCCGAGCCGGACCACCGGGCAGTGGTGAACTGGGTCTTCACCCTGGGCCTGTCCGGCGTGCAGTTCTTCTTCATCCTCAGCGGTTTCGTGCTGGTGTGGTCGGCCCGGCCGACCGACTCCCGCCGGGCGTTCTGGCGTCGCCGGATCGCCAAGATCTGGCCCAGCCACGTGGCGCTGTGGGTGCTCGCCCTGCTGGTCGCGGCCTGGTTCGCCGACCCGGTGGACCGCGTCGTCGCGGTGGAGAACCTCTTCCTGCTCCAGGCGTGGGACCCCCGGCCGGGCGCGTTCTACAGCATCAACACGGTCAGTTGGTCGCTGTCCTGCGAGTTCTTCTTCTACCTCTGCCTGCCGCTGGCGCTGCCGCTGCTCCGCCGGGCCCGGCCGTGGGCACTGTGGACCGTGGTCGTCGCGGTGCCGCTGCTGATCCTGGCGCTCTGGCCGGCCCAGGCCCTGGTGCCCGAGGAGAGCCGTTGGTGGTTCACCCAGATCTTCCCGCCCGTCCGGTCCCTGGAGTTCTGGATGGGCGTGGCCGCCGCCGAGCTGATGCGGCGCGGCAGGTGGCGGGGGCCGGGCCTGCCGGTGGCGAGCCTGGTCTTCGTGGCCACCTGGGTGGTCGCCGCGCAGTGGGTGCGCGCCGAGCTGTGGGCGGCGTTGCTCTCGGTGGCGTACATCCTGGTCATCACCGCGGCGGCGGACGCGGACGTGCGCGGGCGGCGGTCGCCGTGGCGGTCCCGGCCGATGATCTGGCTCGGCGAGGTCTCCTTCGCCTTCTACCTGGTGCACGTGCTGGTGATGGTGACCGTGCTCCGGCTCACCGGCGACTGGGGCGTCGGGTACCGCGGCTGGTGGGGGCTGGCCGCGGTGCTCGGTTTCCTGCTGGTCAACCTGGCCCTCGCCGGAGCGTTGCACCGCTTCGTCGAGACGCCGATGATGCGGCTGCTCGGCCCGCGCCGCCCGGCCCGGGCGACGCCGCCGGTCGAGGGTGTGGCCGCCGGACGGCAGCGACCGCCGGCCGTGCCGGGGGAGCGGGGGCGCGTCGTGCCGCGCCCCCGGCACCCCGAGCCGGAGGCGGACCACCGACCGGCGTACGTCGAGTCCCGTGCGCCCGCCGGACGGCCGCGCCCCCGGGCGTAGGACGACCGCGTCCATCGGCGCAGGTCGACCAACCGGACGGCCGGACCACCCGTCCACCCTGGTCCGTGCGGTCCGGGGTGGACGGCCGGACGCGCAGCGCACCGGGCCGGAGGGCCGCCGAGGCCGCCGTGCACGGGACACGCCCGGCGGCGATGCGGACCGGCGGCATCGGCGGTAGCGTGGTCGCGTGCTTCCCGTCGCGCTCACCTGTCCCCTGTGGTGGGTGGCGCGGTGGGCCGCGCGGCTGCTGACCGGCCTCGCCGTCGCGGTCGCGTTCGCCGTCGGCGCCGGGGCCCTTCCCGCCGCCGCCTCGGCCCAGGCCGGAGTGCCGTCGACCGACACCTGGGCACCCCCGGCTCACGCCTGGGCGCCCCCGGCCCCGGCGCTCCCCGTCACGCTGGCACCCGCCGACCCGCCCGTGGCCGTCGCCGACCACCACGTCGTCGCCGCCGGTGCCACCGCCGTCGACCGGGCCACCGCCGTCGACCGGGCCGCCGCCGTCGACCGGGCCGCCGCCGGCCCCGGCCGACCCGCCGCTCCGGCCGACCCGGGCGCAGCCGCCGGGGCCGTCACCGCCGGCCCGGTCCCCGCGCCGGTCGGGCACACCCCGGGGACGGTCGGCCCCCGGGGCCCACCGCACGTCTGATCCGCACCGCCCCGCGGGGCACGCGCGCCCCGCGACCGCACCCGCCGCAACGGCGCAGGAAGGGCCCCTTCCGCCATCGCAGGCGTTGACGAAGGTGCCCGTCCTCCGCTCTCCACCACCCGCACCCGTCCCGGCGGCGGGACGTGGCACCGCCGCGCCCGCCACCCGGCGCCGCGTGCGCCCCGCTGCCGCACTCGCTCCCCGTGAGGTGCCGACCATGGAGACCGTCGTCTACCAGTTCCTGATCGAGGTGCCGCGGGCCGCCGCCATCTGGTCCGCCCTGCTCCTGCTGGCCCTGACCGTGCTCGCCGTGCTGGTCGCCCGCCCCGAGCGGGTCCGTCCCGCCGACGAGCCGGTCGCCCCGCCCGCGGCCGACCCTGCGGCGGAGGCCGCCGACCTGCGCCGCTACGCCGAGGAGGTGGCCGTCGCGGCGGGCCGGGCCGCCCGCACCGCCCGGCGGCGGCGGGCCGACTGGCTCGCCGCGCAGGAGGAGGCCGACCGGGCCTGGCGGGCGTACGACGAGGCGGAGACCGCCGCCCGCCGCTTCACCGGGGCCGCCGCCCTGCCCGCCCCGCGCACCCCGCGCACGCCCGCCGAGTACGCCGCCCGCGAGCGCTGGCTGCACCAGGCGGCGGTGGCGGCCCACTGGCGCGGCGACCTCTCCACCCGCCAACTCCGCGAGGTGTTCGGCCGCCGGGCCGGCTGGGATCCCCGCCGCCACCCGGTCGAGCAGGAGATCGCGCTGGCCCGGGCGGTACGCGACGCGAGACGGGCCGACCACCGGGCCGCCGCCGAGCGGGAACGGTTGGCGTGGCGGGACGCCGACCTGGCCGCCGAGGCGGCGCGGGCCCTGGCCGGGGAGGCGTACGCCGCAGCGGTCCGGCTCCGGCCGGGCCGGCTCCCGGCGGCCCGGCCCGTGTCCGCCGGGCGTCGGCCCGCGCTCGCCGCGCGATGGCGGCCCGCGCGGGTGGCTGAACCGCCGGGCGTCGACCCGCGGTGGCGGCCCGCGCGGGTGGGCTGAACCGCCGGGGCAATTTCGTGACGCCGGTCATAGCGGTGCCGAACCGGTCATCCGGCACGGCCCGGCCGATTCCCGCCGACGATTCCGCGCCGATGTCCGCCGCTCGTCCGGTTGTCGACGCAAGGTGCGTCGGGAAACGGTCGTCCCATTGAGTCGCGTCAGTGCCGAACTGACCGCAAAAAAAGTCTCCCGATCAAGGTTTAAGCAGGTGGGAGCGGGTTGGCAGGGCGCGGGCCGGCCAGTAGTGTCGGCCCGTCCGGTGCGGTACCCGATCGCAAGAGGCGACGCCGCGCCGACCCGCCTAATCGTGAACAGGCGAGCCGGGGACCCAGTGCAACATCGGGGTGAATCCGCGGGCCACGGCCCGCGGTAGGGCGTTCTTCCCGCCCGAATCCGTCAGCTAACCCGGTCGGCGGCGTCGGAAGGAGTTCCATCCCCGTGCAGCACCCACCCGCCCCCCGGCCGTTCCGGCGCCTCCACGGCGCCGCGGTGCCCGCGCTCGCCCGACCGCACGCCGCGAGCTGACCCACCGGTCACCGCCCGTCGCCCGGCATCCCGGGCGCATCCCCTGAGTGGTCCACCACCGCCGGACGCCGTCCGCGCGGTCGGTCCCCCCTGCGCGGACCGGCGGCCGCTCACCCCCCGAGCCCGTGGAGGAAACCGTGAAGCACCACCTCAAGCGACAGCTCCGTCGCCTCACGTCCGAGCGTCCGTACCAGGTGGCCGCCGCGTCGGCCGCGGCGCTCGTGCTCGCGTCGGGCACCGGCGCGCTGCTGGCCGGCACCGACGAGGCGCCCGCCGCCGCACAGGCCCCGGTGGCCGTTAGCGAGCTGCGGGACGGCACCGTCGCCTCGCGCGGCGACGCCCGCGTCGCGGCGGCCCCGTCGACCGGCGCCCCGGCCGCGTCCAGCGCCGCTCCGTCGGCCAGCGCCACCAGCGCCGCCCCGAACCCGGACCTGACCCGCAAGCCGGAGCCGCCGAAGCCGCCGAAGGCGAAGTCGCTGGACTACGACTACCAGGCCCAGACCACCTTCTACAACTGCGGTCCGGCCGCCGTCCGGCACGCCCTCAGCGCCGCCGGCATCGCGCGCAGCCAGGCCGCCCTCGGCGCCCAGCTCGGCACCGACGAGATGGGCACCGACTCGGCCGAGGACACCACCCGGGTGCTGAACGCGACGGTGAAGGGTGACCCGTACCGGACCCGGATGATCCCGGGCGGTGCCGCGACCCCGGCGCAGATGGACCAGCTCCAGGCCGACGTGGTCGCCGCCATCACGGACGGGCGGGGCGTCGTGGTGAACGTCGCCGGCAGCGCCACCGACACCGACGGCGGCTGGCACTCGTTCCCCGGCGGCCACTACATCGCCGTCGTCGGCTACCAGGACGAGGGCCGGCTGGTGAAGATCGCCGACTCGGCGAACCCCGCGACCGCCTCGTACTGGATGTCCACCATCGCCCTGGCGAACTGGGCCGCCACCCGCGGCTACTCCGCCTGAGCAAGACACCCGTCGGGCGTCGGCTCCCCACCCCGGGAGCCGGCGCCCGATGTCGTCTCCGGGTCACGGACCTCGCCGGGGCGTACGGCGGGTGGCACACTGCGGCCTATGGCCGATGAATCGGGTGACCGGGACGGCCGGCGCGTCCTGCTGCTGCTGCACGGCATGGGCGCGACCGGGGACGTGTGGCTGCCCTGGGCGCCGCTGCTGGAACGCCGGTGGGCGGGGCGGTGGCTGGCACCGGACCTCGCCGGCCACGGCTGGTCGCCGCCGCTGCCGGCGTACTCGTTCGCCGGGCTGGCCGACCGGATCGCCGCGGGGCTCGCGGCGGGGGACCGGCTCGTCGTGCTGGGGCACTCCCTCGGCGGCGTGGTCGGGCTGGCGCTGGCCGCCCGCCGCGCCGGGCTGCCGGTCGACGCCGTGGTCGGGCTCGGCATCAAGGCCGTCTGGTCCCCGGCCGAGCTGGCGAAGGCCGGGGAGCTGGCCGCCCGACCGGTGACCTGGTTCGCCAGCCGGGACGAGGCGGCCCGCCGGTACCTGCGGGTGGCCGGCCTGACCGGGCTCTTCGCGCCGGACCACCCCGTGGTCGAGGCCGGGCTGCGGCAGGTCGACGGCCGCTGGCGGCTGGCGATGGACCCCGCCGCGTTCGGGGTGGGGGAGCCGGACCTGCCGACCCTGCTGGCGGCGACGGACGTGCCGGTGCTGCTGGCCCGCGGCGAGCACGACCCCATGGTCACCGACGCCCAGCTCAAGGAGCTGGGCGTGCCGGTCGCCACCCTGCCCGGCCTGGGCCACAACGCCCACGTCGAGGCCCCCGAGGCCGTCCTGGAGCTGGTCGACCCGTACCGCTGACCCGCCGGATGCCGGCCGGTCAGGTGGTGGCGGAGAGGGTCGCCTCGTCCGGCTCGACCGGCAGGCCGGTCCCGCCGACGGCGCGCGGCGTCGGCGGGTTCCAGTCCGCGTCGAGCTGCCGCCGCGCGGCGTCCAGGAACGCCTCGGCGTACGACTCGGCCGGGAAGTCGCCCAGGTAGCGGCTCCGGGTGGCCCAGCGGGCGGCGGCGAGCGGGTCGGTGTCGAGCAGCGCGGCCAGCACCTCGTCCACGTTGGACATGTCGCGGCGCAGTACGTACCCCGAGCCGGCCAGCGGGAACCGCTCGGCGAACCGGTCGCCCTCGTCGCCCATGTCGGTGACCGCGTACGGCTTGCCGGAGTAGAGGTAGTCGGAGATCACCCCGGACACGTCGGAGACCAGCGCGTCCGAGCGGTTCACGCACTCCGTCAGGGTCAGCTCGCGGGTGGCGGCGGCGCCGAAGACGTGCTGCCGGCCGGTACGGGCCCGGTCGGCGGCCAGCAGCTCCGTGAGCCGGCCCAGCTGCCGCGCCGAGGCCGGGTTCTGCGAGGTGTACGGGTGGGCCCGCAGGATCACCGTCGCGCCCCGCGCCAACAGCCCGCGCAGCAGCGCCTCGGCCACCGGCAGGGAGCAGTAGTTGGCGTCCGCGTGGTGGCCCGTCCAGGTCGGCGTGTAGAGCACCGTGGGGTTCGGCAGGCCGCGCACCGGCTCCGGACGGACCTCGATCGACTCGACCTGCGGCCGGCCGACCACCACGAACTTCTCCGCCGGGATGTCCACCCCCGCGCGGGCGTACCGGTCGACGGCGGCCTGACCGGCGACGAAGATCCGGTCGAAGATGGCGGAGACCGGGTTGGCGCTGGGCGCCTTGTCGCTGTCGCCGTGGTGCAGCTGGACGTGGGTGAGCTGGGTGAAGCGGATGCAGTGGCTGTTCTTCGCGCCGTGGTTGACGTAGAACGCCACCCGCAGGCTCGGCACCAGCGCCTCGTCCATCGCCTTCGTGGTGGGGCAGTAGACCACCGGCGCCGTGGTGGCCGCGGCGACGGTGGGCAGGAACTCCGGCTCCCGCACCATGACCAGGAACGGCCGGCCGATCCGCTCCAGGTACGGCAGCCACATGGTGACCTGGTATTCCGAGCCGGGCGGGGCGGAGAAGTGGAGCAGGAACTCGGGCTGGTGCCGGCGCAGCGCGCGGGAGACCGCCGACCCGCCGGCCCCCGGCCGGAACCGCCGCCGGGCCAGGTCCAGCCCGACGGCCCCGGCGCCGGCGGCGACCAGCGCGACGGCGCCCAGCGCCACACCGGCCGGCAGGGTCGCCGCAGCGGCGGCCGCCACCACGGCGAGCAGCCCCAGCAGGGCGTCGCCGAGGCGCGCGGCGACCAGGGGCGTCCAGGTGCGCACCGGCAGGTTCGCGGCGCGCACCTCCAGGCCGCCGGCGTCCCGCAGCGGCCCGACGAGCAGCACCAAGCCCAGCAGGACCAGCGCCGTCGCGGCCAGCGCGGGGTCGAAACCGGCGTCGAGGCGCCGGGCGTACCCGACCAGGACCGCCGCCGCGACCAGCGCGGTCTCGGCGACGCTGTCGGCGCCCGGGCGGACCCGCCGTTCCCAGGCGGCCGCCGCGAGGGCGGCCACCGCCAGCCCCAGCCCCCAGCCGGTCGCGCCGGTCAGCGCGACGACGAGGAACGCCAGCACCGCCAGGCCGGTGGCCAGGGCGCGGGCGATCAGCTTCCGGACCAGGTCACCACGCATGTCGGCTCCGTTCCCCGCCGTGGCCCGAGACCCGCGTCAGCCGGCGCTGGCCGGGCTGGCGGCCCGCTCGGCCTGCCCCGGCACCGGCTGGGCCGGCACCTCGCCCGGCGCGCGGCGCACGTCGATGACCTGACCGGTCAGCTCCGAGATCAGCACGTCCAGCGAGGCCTGGGCGACGGTCTCGGCGGCGAGCAGGGTGTGCTCCGGCTCCTCGCCGAACGCCTTCGTGCGCATGGGGGTCGCGGTGCGCTCGGGGTTGATGCAGTTGACCCGTACGCCGAACTCGGCCCACTCGTCGGAGAGCGCCTGGGTGAGGTTGACCAGGGCCGCCTTGGTGGAGGAGTAGAGGGCGTACTGGGCGCGACCCCGGGTGTAGGAGCTGGACGTGTAGAGCAGCAGCTGGCCCTTGGTCTGCTGGAGGTAGGGCAGCGACTGGCGGGCGGCGATGACCGGCCCGACGAAGTTGACCTGGAGCACCCGGTCCATGGTCTCCTCGTCCATCTCGACGAGGGCGCCCTTCTCCAGGATGCCGGCGGTGACCACCACGTGGTCGATCCGGCCGGTGGCCTCGAAGGCGGTCTTCAGCGCCGCCTCGACGTCCGCGGCGCGCTCCACGTGGGTGCCGGTGCTGGAGCGGCTGAACGGGAAGACCTGCGCGCCGTAGCGGCGGGCCAGCTCGGCCAGGTCGTGGCCGATGCCGTAGCTGCCGCCGAAGATGACGATGGTCCGGCCGGTCAGCTCCTCGGTGTAGCTGCGGTGGTCGGTGACCCGGGGGGCCTGCGCGGCGGCGAGCTGGAACAGCTTGTCCGCGAGGTGCACGTCGACCGGGTGGGTGACCTTGATGTTCTCGTCGGAGCCGTCGATGACCTTGATCGGCGTGCCCGGCAGGTAGCGCAGCACCACGCCGCAGTCGTCGGTGGCGGCGAAGTGGGGGTCGCCCTCGGCGATCCGGTACGCCTCGCGGATCGTGCCCGAGCGGAACGCCTGCGGGGTCTGGCCGCGGCGCAGCGACGAGCGCACCGGAATGTCGGTGATGCAGTCGTCCTCGTCGACCTGGATGATCGTGTCGGCCGACGGGATGGCCACGTCGACCGCGGAGTACGTCCAGAGCGCGTTCACGCACTCCCGGACGATCCGGCCGCTGACCAGGGGCCGCACCGCGTCGTGGAAGAGGATGTTGCAGTCGCCCTCGCCGACCGCGTCCAGTGCGATCCGGGTGGTGGCGTTACGCGTGTCGCCGCCCTCGATGACCTTGGTGACCTTGCGGAAGCCGGCCTTGTCGACGATCTGCTGGGCCTCGGCGACGTGGCCGGTGGCCATCAGCACGATGATCTCGTCGATCTCGGGGGCGGCCTCGAAGACCGCCAGGGTGTGCTCGATGATCGGCTTGCCGGCGATCTTCAGCAGCTGCTTCGGGATGCCGAGACCCAGCCGGGTCCCGGTGCCGCCGGCCAGCACCACCGCCACCGTCCGCGAGGGCCGCCATGGCGCCGGGGTCTCCGGTGCGGCGTCCGGGCCAGTGGTGTGGTCCTGCGTCATTGCCGAATCCTCACTCTCAGGGGTGCGTGAACAGACGGTTCCGCCCGCGCGGCGACCGGATGAACCTTAACGCGCCGACCGCGCCGCCCCAACGGGACGACGCGGTCCGACGGCATCTCCGTCGATGCCGTCCGGCGCGCTACTTGCCGTTGGCGAACGCCTCGTACGCCCGCAGGACCTCGTCGGTCGGGCCGTCCATGCGCAGGACGCCCGATTCCAGCCAGATCGTCCGCTCGCAGGTGTCCCTGATCGAGGAGAGCTGGTGGCTGACGAGGAACACCGTGCCGGCGCTCTCCCGCAGCTCCCGCACCCGCTGCTCGCTGCGCTTGCGGAAGCCCTTGTCGCCGGTGGCGAGCGCCTCGTCGATGAGCAGCACGTCGTGCTTCTTGGCCGCGGCGATGGAGAAGCGCAGCCGGGCCGCCATGCCGGAGGAGTAGGTGCGCATCGGCAGCGAGGCGAAGTCGCCCCGCTGGTTGATCCCGGAGAACTCGATGATCTCCGGGGTCTGCCGCTGCACCTCCGCCGGCGGCATCCCCATGGCCAGGCAGCCCAGCACCACGTTGCGCTCGCCGGAGAGGTCGTTGAGCAGGGCCGCGTTCACGCCGAGCAGCGAGGGCTGCCCCTGGGTGTAGACCGCGCCGCGGTTGACCGGCAGCAGGCCGGCGATCGCCCGCAGCATGGTCGACTTGCCCGAGCCGTTGCTGCCGATCAGCCCGATCGCCTCGCCCCGGTACGCGGTGAAGCTGACCCCCTTGACCGCGTGCACCTCCCGGATGTTCGGCGCCGAGGTGCGGCTGACCATCCGCTTGAGCGCGCCGACCGGGCCGCCGCCCCCGCCGCCGCCCTTGTGCACCCGGTAGATCACGTGCGCGTCGTCGACCACCACGGTCGGCACCCGGTCCTGGACCCGGGGCAGCGTCACCGTCACGTCGTTGGACGACTCGAACTGCTCAACCACGGCCGTACTCCTGTTCGCCGCGCCAGAAGTAGATGAAACCCCCGACGCCCATCACGATCGCCCAGCCCGCGGCGGCCAGCCAGAGCTGGAGCACGGAGGAGCTGAGCAGCGGCGCCTGCTCCAGCAGCGCGACGCGGGCCAGCTCGATGTAGACCAGCGCCGGGTTGAACTCGACCAGCCGGGAGGCCCAGCCGGGCAGCTCGTTCTCGAAGAGCGTCACGCTGTAGAGCACGCCGGAGCCGTACATCCAGGTGCGCAGGACGAAGGGCATGACCTGCTTGAGGTCGGCCAGCTTCGCGCCCATCCGGGCCACGGTCATGGTGAGCCCGGCGTTGAAGACCGCCTGGAGGATGATCGCCGGGACCAGCAGCAGCCAGGCGAAGGTGATCGGCTCGCCGGTCACCAGCACGATGGCGACGAGCACCACCATCGAACCGAGGAGCTGCTGGAACTGGGTGACCGTGACGGCCAGCGGCAGGCAGGCCCGGGGGAAGTGCAGCGCCCGGATCAGGCCCAGGTTGCCGGTGATCGACTGGGTGCCGTTCTGCACGGCGGTCTGGGTGAAGTTGAAGATGAACAGACCGGTGCAGAGGTAGGCGATGAAGTTCGGGATGCTGTCCTGCTTCAGCACCACGCCGAAGATCAGGTAGTAGACCGCCGCGTTGGTCAGCGGGGTGAGCACCTGCCACAGCTGCCCGAGCCGGGCGTTGCTGAACGACGCGACGAGCTTCGCGTTGGCGTACGCGGCGATGAAGTGCCGGTAGCGCCAGAGCCGCCGGGCGTAGTCGCCCAGGGGCGGCCGCTCGCCGGCGACCCGGAGCCCGTGGCGGGCGGCCAGCTGCGCCTGGGTGAGGCCGGAGTCGGGGTCGGCCAGCGCGGTGTTGGCCATGGGTTGGGCGCTCCGATCTTTCGTGACGACGGATGAGGCGCGACGATGGAACCAAGCGGGGAGCGCCGCCTCGCCGCTGCGTGGACAGTAGTCCGAAACACGTCGGGACGCAACCGTACCGTCGTTGCGCTACATTGTTCCTCGTGACAGCCGAGACGAGCTCCAGGTGACGACCGGGAAGAGGCGGGCGCCGGCCGGCGCGGCGGTGCTGCGGGACGACATCACCACGGCGATCCGCCGCGCGCTGATGCAGGAGCTCGCCGCGGTCGGCTACGGCCGGCTCTCCATCGAGGCGGTGGCCCGGCGGGCCGGGGTGAGCAAGACCGCGATCTACCGGCGCTGGAGCTCGAAGCTCGAACTCGTGCTGGAGATCGTCGCCGCGGCGGCCGCCGGCAAGCTGCCCGCGCTGGACACCGGCACCCTGCGCGGCGACCTCCAACTGCTCTTCCAGGTCGTGGCGCACGCGCTGCGGCACCCGCTGGCCTCGCAGATCATCCCCGACCTGCTCGCCGAGGCGGCCCGCAACCCGACCATCGACCAGACCCTCCAACAGCTGCTGCGGGCGCGGCAGCAGGAGATCGGCGGCCGGCTGATCGGCCGCGCCGTGCAGCGTGGCGAGCTGCCGCCCGACACCGACCCCGAGGCGGCCGTCGACCTGATCGTCGGCCCGCTCTACTGGCGGCTGGCGATCGCGCGGACCCCGCTCACCGACGCGTACCTGGACACGCTGGTCGAGGCGGTGGCCACCGGGCTCGGCGCCGGCGGCGGCGTGCCCCGGCCCCGCGCGGCGGCCACCGACACGCCCGCCTGACCGGCCGCCCCGGCGCGCGTCCTGGACTGGTGCCGCCCGCCCCGGGCGGGCTCCGGGAACTCGCCGCCCCGAACCCTGCGGGCCCGGAGGTCGCCGTCCGGCCCGGCGGGTGTCCTGGGCCGGCGCCGCCCGCCCCGGGCCCGTCGGGTCAGCGCGGCGCGTCGACCGGCAGCCGGGAGACGATGTGCCGGGCGATCTCCAGCGAGCTGGTCGCGGCGGGGGAGGGCGCGTTGAGCACGTGCACCTGCCGGTCCGCCTCGACGATGAGGAAGTCGTCCACCAGCCCGCCGTCGGGCAGGATCGCCTGGGCGCGGACGCCGGCGCCGGCCCGGACGATGTCCGCCGGGGTCAGCTCCGGCACCAGCCGGGCCAGGCTCGCCGCGAACCGCTTCTTCGACAGCGACCGGGCCACCTCGGTCAGCCCGTAGCGGTAGTGCCGGCGGCCCAGCGCCCACAGGCCCCGGTAGGTCAGCTCGTCCCAGATGTCGCGCGGGCTGATCCGGCCCCAGGAGTAGCCCTCGCGGGCGGTCGCCAGCACGGCGTTCGGGCCGGCGTGCACGCTGCCGTCGATCATCTTGGTCAGGTGCACCCCGAGGAACGGGAACTGCGGGTCCGGCACCGGGTAGATCAGCCCCCGCACCAGGCCCTGCCGCTGCGGCACCAACTCGTAGTACTCGCCCCGGAACGGCACGATCCGTACCGGCGTGGGCACCCCGGCCAGCCGGGAGATGCGGTCGGCGTGCAGACCGGCGCAGTTGACCAGGACGTCCGCGACGACCTCGCCCCTGGTGGTGCTGACCACCACGCCCTCGGGTCGGGTGGCCACGCCGGTGACCTCGGTCTCGGTGCGCAGCTCCGCCCCGCCCGCCGCGAGCAGCTCGGCGAGCTTGCGGCAGACCGCCCCGAAGTCGACGATGCCGGTCGAGGCGACGTGCAGCGCGGCGACGGCCGCGACGTGCGGCTCGTACTCGGCCGCCTCGGCGGCCTCGATCAGCCGCACCGGCAGGCCGTTGGCCGTGGCCCGCTCGTGCAGGGCGTGCAGCCGGGGCAGTTCCTCCGGGTCGGTGGCGACGATCAGCTTGCCGCAGATGTCGTACGCGAGCCCGTGCCGCTCGCAGAACTCGACCATCGACGCGCTGCCGGCCTTGCACATGGTGGCCTTCAGGCTGCCCGGCTTGTAGTAGACGCCGGCGTGGATGACGCCCGAGTTGTGCCCCGTCTGGTGGGCCGCCCAGCCGGCCTCCTTCTCCAGCACGGTGACCTGGTCCCCGGGCCGGTCGGTCATCAGCCGGTGTGCCACGGCGAGCCCGACGATGCCGCCACCCACCACCACGAACCTGGTCATCTCATCTCCCCTGCCGGCGCCGCGACCGATGGTAACCAAGCCGTCCCGCGTGCCCGACTCGCGGACGACCCGCCCGGTTGGCCTAGACTGCTCCGGGTCCATCACTCTGGGGGTCACATGTCTGAGGTCATCGCGCTCGGCCAGCCCACGGTCGGCGAGGCGGAGCTCGCGGCCATCGCCGAGGTCTTCGCCTCCGGCTGGCTCGCCGGCTCCGGGCCCACCTGCCGCCGCTTCGAGGAGCGCTTCGCCGCCACCGTCGGCACCCGGCACGCCCTCGCCACCAGCAACTGCGGCTCGGCGCTGCACCTGGCGCTGCTCACGCTCGGTGTCAAGCCGGGCGACGAGGTGATCGTCGGCGACTACACCTTCCCGGCCACCGGGCACTCGGTGATGTGGACCGGCGCCACGCCGGTCTTCGCCGACGTGCGGCCCGACACCTGGACGGTCGACCCGGCCGCGGTCGAGGCCGCGATCACCCCGCGCACCGTCGGCATCATCGCCGTCGACGCGTTCGGGCAGCCGGCCGACTACGACGAGCTGCGCGCCATCGCCGACAAGCACGGCCTGTTCCTGGTCGAGGACGCCGCCTGCTCCGCCGGCGCCACCTACAAGGGCCGGCCGGCCGGCAGCCTGGCCGACGTCGCCACCTTCAGCTTCCACGGCCGCAAGGGCATCACCGCCGGCGAGGGCGGGGCCTACGTCACCGACCGGGAGGACCTCGCCGCCCACGCCCGCAAGCTGCACACGTACGGGGTGGAGGGGGCGCTCACCCGCGCCGAGCTGTCGCACCTGCCGATCCCGGCCTTCACCGAGCTGGGCTACAACTACCGGCTCTCGGACATCTCCGCGGCGATCATGCTCGCCCAGCTCGACCGGCTGTCGGACCTGCTGGCCGCGAAGCGCCGCATCGCGGCCCGCTACGGCGAGCTGCTCAAGGACCACGAGCTGATCACCACCCCGTACGAGGCGCCCGACCGCGAGCACCCCTGGCAGTCGTACGTCGTCACGCTGGCGCCCTCCGTCGACCGGGGCGCGGTGGCGCTGGCGCTGCGGCAGCGCGGCGTGCAGTGCACCTTCGGCACGTACGCTTCGCACGTCCAGCCGCTCTACGGCCAGACCACGCCCTGCCCGGTCTCGGCGGACCTGTTCGCCCGGCACCTGGCCATCCCGATGCACGCCAACCTCACCGACGCCCAGGTCGAGACCGTCGCGGCCACGCTGGTGGACGTCGTCAACATCGCGGCCACCAGCCGCTGACTCCCCAAAGGAAGGACACGCTCCGCCATGTCGAAGCAGACCGTCTTCATCACCGGAGGCGCGGGTTTCATCGGCCTGCACGTGGTGCCGATGCTGTTGGAGAAGGGCTACAAGGTCCGCATCTTCGACAACATGTTCCGCGGTGACCGGGACCGCGTCGCGGAGCTGGTGGCCACCGGCGACGTCGAGCTGATCGACCAGGACGTCCGCTACGGCGGCGCCGTGCACGCGGCCATGAAGGGCTGCGACTACGTGATCCACCTGGCCGCGGTCTCGATCAACAAGAGCCAGGCCGACCCGTACGAGTCGATCGACATCAACATGGTCGGCAACCACAACGTGTTCGCCGCCGCCGCCGACCACGGCGTCAAGCGGCTGGTCTTCGCGTCGTCGGCCTCGGTCTACGGTGACCCGAAGAAGCTGCCGATGCACGAGGACGACCGGCTCGACCCGCTCACCCCGTACTGCATCTCCAAGCGGGCCGGCGAGGACCTGCTCGGCTTCTACCAGCGCAGCAAGGGCCTGAACTGGATCGCTCTGCGGTTCTTCAACGTCTACGGCCCGGGCCAGAAGCCGACCGCCTACTACACCTCGGTGATCAACCACTTCGTGAAGCGACTCAAGAACGGCGAGCCGCCGGTCATCGACGGCAAGGGCGAGCAGTCGATGGACTTCATCCACGTCCACGACATCGCCCGCTCGGTGGTCGCCGCGATGGAGGCCGAGCAGGGCAACGTGCCGGTCAACATCGGCACCGGCCTCGACACCTCGATCGCGAGCCTCGCCGAGATCCTGATCAAGGCTGTCGGCGTCGACGTGCAGCCGCAGTTCAACCCGCGCGAGGTGCTGGTCAGCCGGCGCGCCGCCGACATCACCCGGGCCCGCGAGGTGCTCGGCTGGGAGCCCACCATCGCCGTCGAGGACGGGATGAC
Source organism: Micromonospora sp. NPDC052213 (assembly GCF_040679695.1). Classification (NCBI taxonomy): domain Bacteria; kingdom Bacillati; phylum Actinomycetota; class Actinomycetes; order Micromonosporales; family Micromonosporaceae; genus Micromonospora; species Micromonospora sp. NPDC052213. The sequence goes on along the minus strand of NZ_JBFAVI010000059.1, from coordinate 18,297 downwards.
CGACCTCATCAAGACCGAGATCGTCTAGTCGCACGACGTTTAGCCGCGGGCCGCCCCGGACACGTACCTGGTGTCCCGGCGGTCCGCGACCCCTTTCAACCCACCACCGTCCCGACCGTCCCCCCGGACAGGAGTGAGCCGTGCGGATCGCCGTCGTGAACAACTTCTTCCCGCCGCGACCGGGCGGGAGTTCGCACCTGGCCGCGGCCCTCGCGGCCCGGTACGCGGCCGCCGGGCACGAGGTTCTCGTGCTGACCGCCGCCTACAAGGACACACCGGCCGAGGAGGAGCGCGACGGTTACCGCGTGGTGCGGTTGCCCGCCATGCCGATGCCGCAGCTCGGGCTGGCGATCGACTTCGACATGGCCTTCACACTGGCCCGTCCCGGCAACCTGCGCCGGGTGTCGCGGCTGCTCGACGAGTTCGCGCCGGACGTGATCCACCAGCACGGCCAGTTCTTCGACCTCAGCTGGCTCTCCGGCTGGTACGCCCGGCGCCGGCGGATCCCGGTGCTGCTGTCCATCCACACCCGGCTGGAGAGCCCGGACCCGAAGTACGCGGCGCTCTTCCGCATGCTGGACCGCTTCCTGGTCAAGCCGATCATCCGGCGGTTCCGGCCGCGCTACGTGATCATGGATGAGCTGGCTGCCACGTACTGCGAGCAACGCTACGGGGCCACCGACGTCGACTTCGAGTACATCCCCGTCGCGGTGGAACCGGGCCGGTTCGAGCAGCCGGCGACCATCGACGTGCGGGCCAGGCATGGCGTCGGTGATCAGCCGGTGATCGTCTCGCTGGGGCACGTCATCCCGCTGCGGGACCGGATGGCCCTGGTGGAGGCTCTGCCAACCGTGCTGGCGAAGCACCCGGACACCAAGGTGATGATCATCGGCCGGGTCTACTACGACGCCTTCGCCAAGCGCGCCGCCGAGCTGGGTGTCAGCGACGCCATCATCACCACCGGCGCGGTCCCCCCGGCCGAGGTGCCCTCGTACTTCGCCGCCGCGGACGTGGTGGCGCACGACCTCCAGGGTGGCGGCTTCGGCACGGCCAGCCTGGAGGCGATGGCCGCCGGCCGGGCCACCATCGGCACGGTCACGGAGACCAACTTCCCCGCCGTGCGGCTGCACAACTGGGAGAACTTCGTGCTGGCCCGCCCGAACGATCCGGCCGACCTGGCCGCGGCGATCGTCCGCCTGCTCGACGACCCGCAGGAGCGGGAGTGGATCGCCAAGCAGCAGCGCGACCTCGTCTACTCGCATTTCACGATGGACGTGGTGACCCGCCAGCACCTCTCGGCGTTCGAGCGGATGGTGCGGGTGAACCGGTGAGCATGTTCTCCGACGACGAGCGCAGCAACCGGCTGCGCACGGGCATCCTCAACGACTTCCTGGGCGGCTTCCTCAACGACGTCGAGCGGGCCCGCCATCTCGGGCTGCCCGAGAGCACCCGGATCCGCGAGCGCACGAAGATCATCAGCCCGGAGAACCTGGTCCTCGGCGAGCACTGCTGGATCGGCGAGAACACCGTGCTGGACGCCAGCGGTGGCCTGGAGATCGGCGAACACACCAGCATCGGCCTGAACTGCCTGGTGTTCACCCACTCGAGCTGGCTGGCGAACATGATGCTGGAGAACTACTCCGGCAGCGACCTGATCGAGCGCAAGCCGGTCCGGATCGGCAAGGGCTGCTTCATCGGCGGCAACAGCGTGATCATGATGGGCGTCACCATCGGCGACTTCGCCACTGTCAGCCCGCTCTCGGTGGTCAGCAAGGACGTTCCGCCGTACAGTCTGGTGTCCGGCAACCCGGCACGGGTCTTCCAGCGCTACGACCAGGACCACATCAAGGCCGAGGCCGAACGGGTGCGGGCACAGAACGCCGCCCGCCGGGCCGAGGCACAGGCGCGGGGGGAGACTCCGCAGTGGGGTTCGCCGCCCGGGCGTCGCGCCGACGACGTCCCCCAGTGACAACGAACAACGGAGAATCACGATCATGACTCTCAACGACCGGCTGCGTACGGTCTTCGTCGACGCCCTCGAGCTCCCGGAGGGCACCGACGTCGAGAACCTCAAGTACCGTGACATCGAGCAGTGGGACTCCCTCGGCCACATGACGCTCGTCGCCGCGATCGAGGACGAGTTCGACGTGCAGTTGGAGACCGACCAGGTCATCGACATGAGCAGCTTCAAGGTGGCGCTGGACATGCTGCGGGGTCTCGGCGTCGATGAGTGAGCTCGCCGGCCGGGTCGCGCTGGTGACCGGCGGCACCCGGGGAATCGGTCTGGCCACGGCCAGGGCGCTGGCCGACGCCGGCGCGACCGTCGTGCTCACCGGACGGGACGCGGCCCGCGCCGAAGAGGTCGCCAAGGAGTTCGGGGCCCACGGGGTCGGGCTGGACGTGGCCGACTTCGACGCCGTCGGCGCCGTGGTCAAGCAGGTCGCCGCCGAGCACGGCGGTCTCGACATGCTCGTCGCCAACGCCGGCATCATGGAGAGCGGCCTGCTCGGCATGGTCCGCGCCGACGACGTCCGGCGCACCCTCGACGTCAACGTGGCCGGTGCGGTCGCGGCGGTCCAGGCCGCGTCCCGGGCGATGGCCCGCCGCCGCAAGGCCGGCGACGGCACCGAGCGGCGTGGTGGCGCCATCGTGCTGCTGGCCAGCGTCGTGGGCACCAGCGGCGCCGCCGGCCAGTCGGTGTACGCCGCGTCGAAGGCCGCCGTCGCCGCGCTGGCGCGGTCGGCCGCCCGGGAACTTGGCAGCCGACACATCCGGGTCAACGCGGTCGCTCCGGGTGTCATCCGCACCGACCTGACCGCCGCCCTTCCGGCCGACGTGCTTCAGGCGCAGGCCGCCGCGGCGCCGCTCGGTCGGCTCGGCGAGCCCGCCGAGGTGGCCGATGTGATCCGGTTCCTGCTCAGCGACTCCGCCCGCTACGTCACCGGTCAGGTGCTCGGCGTCGACGGAGGGCTCGTCGTATGAGGCTCGTCGCCCCGTCGGCCCGACTGGTCGACGCCGCCACCGGCGCCATCCTCACCGGCACCGCGTTGACCGCCCGGGTGGATGAGGTCGCGGCAGCGTACGCCGAACTGCCGCCCGGCGTCGTCTTCGCCCGCAGTGGCCTCTCGACGGCCGCGGTGCTGCGCTTCGCCGGCGCGGTCGACGGCGGACGCCCGGTGGCGCTGCTCGACCCGGCGCTGGACCCGGCGGTGCTGGCGGACTTCGTCCGCCGGTTCGAGCCCGTCGCGGTGGTCGGCCTCGCCGAGGGCGGCACCGGCACGGCCCCCGGGGAACTGCCCAAGGACTACCGGCAGGTCGACCACCCGGTGCTCGGGCCGGCCTGGGTGCGCGAGAGGCCCCCGGCCGACCGGCCCCACCCCGACCTGGCCGTGCTGCTCGCCACCTCCGGCTCCACCGGGGATCCGAAGTTCGTCCGACTCTCCCGCGCGGCGTTGCTGGCCAACGCGACGGCGATCGGCTCCGCGCTGGCGATCGGCCCGACCGAGGTCGCCCCGACCAGCCTGCCGCTGTTCTACAGCTTCGGCATGTCGGTGCTGACCAGCCACCTGGCCGCCGGCGCCACCGTGCTCGTGGTCGACGGTGGCGTGCTGGCCCGGGAGTTCTGGCAGGCCGTACAGGAGTACGGCGCCACCTCGCTGGCCGGCGTGCCCTACAACTACGAGATGCTGCACCGCATCCGGTGGAGCCCGGCGAAGTATCCGTCGCTGCGCACGCTCACCCAGGCCGGCGGCAAGCTGCGCGACGAGATGATCGTCGCCTTCCACGAGAAGATCAGCGCGGTGGGCGGCCGGTTCCACGTGATGTGGGGGTGCACGGAGGCCGGGCCGAGGATGAGCACCCTGCCGGCCGACGCGCTGCCGGAGCGGGTCGGCTCCGTCGGCCCCGCGTTGGCCGGCGGCTCGTTCCGCGTGCTCGACGCCGAGGGCGCCGAGACCAGCCAATCCGGCGTGGTCGGTGAGCTCGTCTACCGCGGACCGAACGTGATGATGGGCTACGCCGAGAGCGCGGCGGACCTCAGCCGCGGGGACGACCAGGGCGGCGTGCTGCGCACCGGTGACCTCGGTCACCTCGACGAGGACGGATTCGTCTGGCTGCGTGGCCGACTCAAGCGGTTCGGCAAGGTCTTCGGCATCCGGGTCAACCTGCACGACATCGAGGAGATGGCCCGTGACCAGGGGCCTGTCGTCGCGGTCTCCGGTCCGGACAAGGTCGTGCTCTTCGTCGAGGGGATCGACGACGACGGCGCACGAGCGCTGGCCGGCCGGCTGTCGGAGCGGCTCAGGCTGCACCGGTCCGGCTTCGACGTCCGTACCATCGAGCGGTTGCCGCAGTTGCCCAACGGCAAGATCGATTACCGCTCCCTGGAGGCGCAGGTATGACCCTCTTCACCCTCGACCAGGCCGAACGGGAATCCCGCCTGCTGCACGAGCTGGTGGAGCTGACCGAGCACCACCGCGCCAACAGCCCGGAGTACGCCCGACTGCTCGCCTCGCTCGGGCACCTGCCCGGCCGCCGGTACGAGCGGGTCGCCGACCTGCCGTGGCTGCCGGTGCGGCTCTTCAAGCACCACGTACTCAAGAGCATCCCCGACGACGAGGTGTTCAAGGTGCTCACCTCGTCCGGTACGACCGGCGACGTCAGCCGCATCTACCTCGACAAGGACGCCGCCTCGGTGCAGCAGAAGATGCTCTCCGCGACGCTGAGTACCGTGATCGGCCCGCAGCGGCTGCCGATGCTGCTGGTCGACACCCGGGCCCTGTTCAAGAACCGGAAGTCGTTCTCCGCGCGCGGCGCCGGTGTGCTGGGCCTGATGAACTTCGGCCGGGACCACACCTTCGTGCTCGACGAAGAGGACCAGCCCGACCTGGCGGCCGTGCGTGCGTTCCTCGACAAGCACGGCGGGCAGCCCTTCCTGATCTTCGGCTTCACGTTCATGACCTGGCTCTACCTCTACGAGCTGGCCCGGGACCACGGGCTCGACCTGAGCAACGGCATCCTCATCCACAGCGGCGGCTGGAAGAAGCTGGTCGACCGGGCGGTCGACAACGCCGAGTTCCGCCGCCGCTTCACGGAGGACACCGGGCTCACCCGGATCCACAACTTCTACGGCATGGTGGAGCAGATCGGGCTGACCTTCCTGGAGGGCCCGGACGGCGGCGGTCTCTACTGCCCCGACTTCTCCGACATCATCATCCGCGACCCGCACACCTGGGAGGAGGTGCCGGTCGGTACTCCGGGCGTGGTCCAGGTGATCAGCACTCTGCCCCGGTCGTACCCCGGGCACCTGCTACTCACCGAGGACCGCGGCGTCGTGCACGGCGTCGACGATGGCGTCTGGCCGGGTAAGCGGTTTTCGATCCTCGGCCGGCTGCCCCGGGCCGAGGCGCGCGGCTGCAGCGACACCTTCGCGGAGGCGGCATGAGCAAGCTCATCGAGCGTTTCCCGGCCGGCGGCGCCATCGCCGTCGACGACCTGGTCGCCGCGCTGCGGGCCGACCCGGTCGACGGGCACCTCACGGTCGGCGACGAGCGGGTGGTCGAGTTCCTGGTGGCGTTCGCCCGCCGGCTGCTGCGGCCCGCCGTGGCCCGCCGGCACCCGGAACTCGCCTCGCTCGGCTTCTTCCTGCGGCGAGGCGAGATCACCAAGGCGCTCGCCCGGGTCGCGGACGAGCCGGCCCAGCTGCGCTTCCCACGCGGTCTGGTGTTCCACGTGCCGCCGGCCAACGTCGACACCATCTTCGTCTACTCGTGGGCGCTCGCGGCGCTCGCCGGTAACGCCAACGTCGTGCGCATCTCGTCCCGCTCCGCCGGGGCGGCGGACGCGGTGCTCGACGCGCTGAACGACACGCTCGCCGACGCCCACCCGGCAGTCCGGCAGACCCAGCGGATGGTCACGTACGGCCGGGACGACGCCGTCACCGCCGCCCTCTCCGCCGCTGCGGACCTGCGCGTCATCTGGGGCGGCGACCGGTCGGTGACGGAGATCCGCAGGCACGCGCTGGCGCCGCACGCCCGGGACGTGACCTTCCCGGACCGCTCGTCGTTCACCGTCATCAGCACGGCCGGCTGGCTGGGCGCCTCCGCGGCCGAGCGGGACGCCGCAGCACTGGGTCTCTACAACGACGCCTACTGGTTCGACCAGGCCGCGTGCGCCTCCCCCCGGGCCGTCTACTGGGTCGGCGACCCGGCCGGAACCGAGCAGGCCCGCGCCGACCTGCTCGGCCGGCTGCGTACCGTCTTGGAGGGCAAGCGCCCGGAGGTCGACGCCGCGATGGCGGTGGAGAAGCGGGTCGCCACCTACGGACTGGCGATCGAGGGAGCGGCGACGGGCATCCGGTTCGAAGGCAACGCGCTCGCCACCGTGGAGCTGGCCGCCCCCGCCGACATCCCCCGGCGTTGGCTCGGCGTGGGCACCTTCCCGCAGTCGCGGGTGGACGCGCTGGCCGACCTCGCCCCGGTGGTGGTGCGGCGCGATCAGACGGTCACCCACTTCGGCTTCACCGCGCAGGAGTTGACCTCCTTCGCCCGGGCACTCGGCGGCCGTGGCGTGGACCGGATCGTCCCGATCGGTGATGCGCTGAACTTCGCCGCAACCTGGGACGGCTACGACCTGATGCGGGAGTTCACCCGGATCACCAGCGTCGTCACCCGCTGATCCGGACGCGCACAGGGCCGGTCACGCGGTGGCGTGACCGGCCCTGTGCGCGTGGTGTCGCGCTCAGCCCGCGACGGACCCGTCCGCCCCGACCCGGGCGACCTCCGGCCCGCTGCCGCGCAGCTGCCGTAGACCGGAGAGGGCCGCGAGCCCGGCGGCGAGGACGTCCGCGATCGTGAAGATCAGCCGGGACGCCAGGGCGATGCCCATCGCCGCGCCCACGCCGCCGCTGTCGAGCAGGAACGGGGCCAGCGCGGCCACCAGCACGGCCTCGCGCACCCCGAGCCCGGAGGGGGAGAGGAAGGCGAACATGCCGACCGTCATCGCGATGGCGAACGAGCCGACCGAGCGCAGCAGCCCCTCGACGCCCGGCGCGGCCTGGGCGTTCGCCAGCAGCCAGAGGTGCACCCCGAACAGGCTGTAGCCCAGGGCGCTCCAGCCGATCACCCGCAGCACGCCCGGCCAGGTCAGCCGGTGCTCGAGCGGCGGGCGGCGGAGCAGCCGCAGGGCGATCTGGACGAGGGCGGTCAGCACCCGGGGGATCGCACAGATGAGCGCGATGGGGAAGAGGATCGCCACGATCCACAACGCCACCCGGACCGAATCCGCGTACGTCGAGTCGGCGCCGCCGGCGGCGCCGCTCAGCGCGGGCAGGCTCAGCAGGCCCAGGCCGAGCGCGGCCGTGACCCCCAGCCCGACGGTGACCAGCGAGGCGAGGAAGGCCCGGGCCCGCGGCAGGCCCGCGCGCTTGCCCAGCTCGATCTGGAGGACGTACGCCCAGACGCTGCCCGGGATGTACTTGCCGAGCTGACCGACCAGACAGATCCGCAGCGCGGCGGCGACGGACACCCGGTGTTCCAGGTCGTCCACCGCGGCCCGCCAGGCCATCGTGTTGGCGACCATGCCCAGCAGCGCGGCGAGTACCGAGAGCACGACGGACTGCCAGGCCAGCCCGAGCCACGTCGAGCGGACCTGTGGCCACTGGTCGACGACGCTCCAGGTCATTCCGGCCACGATGGCCGCGATGACCACCACCCGTACACCCAGCGACAGCCAACGGCGCATCCCTGCGGCCGGTGTGGGGGGTGCCGGATCCGAACCGGGGGTGCTGCTGACGCCTTCGCGGGTCGCCGTCTCTACCACGGGTTATCTGCCTCCGCGTCGGATTTCACCTTATGCAGGGGATGGGGTTGACAGAGCAAGGCACTACACTAGCCGAGGCTCCGCGCCCGCACGTACCCTGGCGCGCCCGAGCTGGACGGCCCTGGCGGCGGCCACTTTTCACCCGCGCGTCCGCCGCTGTTAACGTCTGCCCCGCTGCCACCGACCCCCGAGGAGAGACCCCTGTGATCCCCATTTCCGTCGTCAAGCTGGACGAGGCGGCCGAGCAACTGGCGGTCGAGGTGATCCGCTCCGGCATGCTGGCGCAGGGCCCCATGGTCGCGCGGCTGGAGCGCGAGTTCGCCGACGTGGTCGGGGTGGACCACGCGGTGGCCGTCAACAACGGCACGACTGCCCTGGTCGCGGCGCTCGAGGTGCTCGACCTGCAGCCCGGCGACGAGGTCGTCACCAGCCCCTTCACCTTCGTCGCCACGCTCAACGCGATCCTGGAGGCCGGTGCCACCGCCCGGTTCGCCGACATCCGCGAGGACGACTTCTGCCTCGACCCGGAGGCGCTCGCCGCCGCCGTGGGTCCGCGCACCAAGGTCCTCATGCCGGTGCACCTGTACGGTCAGCCGGCCGACATGGGGGCCATCGTCCCGCTGGCGCAGCGGCACGGCCTGGGCCTGGTGGAGGACACCGCCCAGTCGCTGGGGGCCACCATCGACGGGCGTGGCGCCGGCAGCTTCGGCCTCGGCACCTTCTCCCTCTACGCCACCAAGAACCTCACCACCGGTGAGGGCGGCATGATCACGACCAACGACGCCGCGCTCGCCGACCGGCTGCGGGTGCTGCGCAACCAGGGCATGCGCCAGCGCTACCAGTACGAGGTCGCCGGGCACAACTACCGGCTGACCGACCTTCAGGCCGCGCTCGGCATTCCGCAGCTGGCGAACTACGGCGAGAACGTCAAGCGGCGCAAGGACAACGCCGCCCGGCTCTCCGCCGGCCTGGCCGACGTGCCCGGCCTGCGGCTCCCCACCGAACTGCCGGGCCGTTCGCACGTCTGGCACCAGTACACGGTGCTCGTTACCGACGAGGCTCCGGTCTCCCGGGACGAGGTGATCGCCCGCCTCACCGAGCAGGGCGTCGGCTGCGGCATCTACTACCCGAAGACGGTCTACGACTACGACTGCTACCGGCAGCACCCGCGCGTCGTGGCCGACCCGGCGCCGGTCACCGACCGCGTGGTACGCCAGTGTGTCTCGCTGCCGGTGCACCACCACCTGACCGACGGCGACGTGGAGCGCGTGGTCGAGGCCGTCCGGAAGGCGGTCGGCGCGTGACCGCCGCGGTGCGCTTCGCGCTGGTCGGCACCGGCGCCATGGGGTCGCTGCACGCCCGGGTGATCTCCCAGTCGCCCCGCGCCCGGCTGGCGCTGGTGGTCGAGCCGCGGGAGACCGTGGGACGGGAGATCGCCGACCGGTACGGCGCCGCCTGGGCTCCGGACCTGACCGACCTCTCCAGCGTGGACGCGGTCGTCATCGCGGCGCCCACGGAGTTCCACCACGGGCTCGCCGAGCAGGTCCTCGCCGCGGAGAAGCCGCTGCTGATCGAGAAGCCGGTCTGCGGCAGCCTCAGCGAGACCGAGGACATCGTGGCCAACGCCGAGAAGCGGCGGCTGCCGCTGCTCTGCGGCCTGCTGGAGCGCTTCAACCCGGCCGTGCTCACCGCCCTGGCGCTGGTGCACAAGCCCGTGCACCTGACCGTCACCCGGCACTCGCCGTACGCGCCACGGATCAAGACCGGTGTCGCCTGGGATCTGCTCGTGCACGACGTCGACCTGGCGATTCAGGTGTTCGGCGGTCGTGAGCCGGCCGCGGTGCGCGGCTCGCTGGGGCACTTCCACCCGGATTCGCTGCCGGGCGCCGAGGACGTCGCCGAGGCGGTCCTGACCTTCGGCGACGGCGCGCTGGCCAACGTGTCGGCGAGCAGGATCGGGCAGCGCAAGGTCCGTACGCTCGTGATCAGCGAGGTGGACCGGCTGATCGAGGCGGACCTGATCCGCAAGGACGTGACGATCTACCGACACGTCTCGCTGGACGCTGCCACGCCCGACGGCCGCGGCTACCGGCAGCAGAGCATCATGGAGGTCCCGGAACTGGTCTCCAACCGCGAGCCGCTGGCCGCCCAACTGGACCACTTCCTCGACATCCTCGCCGGGCGGATCGACCTGGACGAGGAGCGGCAGCGGATCCTGCCGGCGCACCGCGCGGTCGCCGGCGTCATCGGGGACAGCTCCCGCTGAGTCCGGCACCGCCCGCCTGACGCGCCGAGGGGCGCCGCCGAGACCGGCGGCGCCCCTCGCGTTTCCCTCCACCCAGGACGGTCTCCACCCGTCGGCGGTCGACCCGGCGCGGTCAGCCGCCCTGGGCGCAGACCCGGCCCTTGTCGGTGACCTGGTAGATCTTGATCGAGCCGAACTGCTGGACGAGGCGCACCCGGTCGCTCGCGTCGAGCCGGGCCGGCGTGTAGTGCCGCGTCCACCCGCCCGGCATGGCCCGTCCGCCGCCGACCACCAGGTACTCGACACCGAAGCGTTCGACCTCGCAGCCGGCCGGCCTCGAGTCCTCGTTGTCGACGAGCCAGTTCCAGGCGTCCCAGCGCCGGTCGTAGTTGCCGACGTCGAAGCCGGGCAACGGCGGCAGGCCGAAGAGCACCGGCACGCCGTGGTCCACGTACGACCAGGTCATGAACTGGCGGTGCCGGTCGTAGGCGACCACCTTGTCCGGTGGGGTGTTCACCGCCAGCCAGCGGTAGGCGTCGGTGTAGGCGTCTCCCACGGGCGCCCGCTTCTTGAACTCGCCCCGGATCGGCTGCCAGCTCGACGGCAGGGCCGCGAGGGCGGCCAGGGCGACGACCACCACCGACGCGGCGACCGCGCCCGGCAGGGCCGAGTCGCGCAAGCCTCGGGCGCGGGCGACCAGCCTGGCGGCGAGCCACTGCAGGGCGAGACCCATCGCCACCGCGCCGACCACGGCGATGACGCCGTAGACCGGCAGGATCATCGAGCGCAGTCGCTCCCGCACGCCGTACCAGAGACCGGAGAGCAGCATCGCCCCGCCGGAGTCCGAGCTCGTCGTCCACACTCCGATGGCGGTGAACACGACTCCGGTGAGCAGCCACGGCCAGGCCCAGCGCAGCTGGCGGAAGAGCAGGCTGAGCGGAGACGCGAGCAGGCAGGTGATGGTGACGGCGAGAGCGATCCGGATCGAGGTGACGCTGAGCTGGTAATCGGCCCCGCCCGGCGGCGGGAAGCCGAAGAGCACGTACCGCTGCGGGTCGGTGACCCAGTATTCGAAGGACTCGGCCCACTTGCCGAGCAGCGCCGGCTCGTTCTGCGCGCGCTCGCCGTTGGCGCTGGTCAGCGCGCTCAGGAAGGGCGCGAGGGCGACGACGCCGCCGATCAGCGCGGCGACGGCGCCGGCGGCCGCGCTGGAAAGCGTCATCCGGTGCCGGATCAGCACCAGCACGCCCAGCGCGAAGACGACGACGACCAGGATGTCGTAGGTGTGCGACATGACCAGGCCGGCACCGGCGAGCCCGGCCAACAGGCCCAGCCGCACCGGGTGCGGGCCCCGCAGGGCGAGCGCGGACAGCAGCGCGATCGCCACCGCGATGCACGGCCCGGTCTGCTGGGTGATGCGGCCGGTGGAGACGGAGAGCCAGAGCGGCCCGAGGAAGGTCGGCGCGACGGCCGCGCAGGCCGCGACCACGGGACGGCCGCCGAGCAGGCGTACGGCGGCGTAGATGCCGGCGACCAGGGCGAGTGGCCCGACGAGGATGGACCAGGCGCTCATCGCCGTGCTGATCTGGCCGCCCGAGAGTTCGGCGGCCTGGGCCCAGGCGACATTGGTGTTCAGCGGGTAGAAGGAGCAGCCCTGCACGGGCTCGGTGGACCCGCTGCTGCACGCCGTGGCGATGGTCGCGCTGCCGGTGTCGAGAATCCGGCGGGTGAAGTACCCGTGGTTCATCGCGTCCCAGCCGGGAGGCGCGATGAGCCGGCCGAGGAGCAGCCAGCCGTACGCCACGGTCACCACCGAAGGCACCGCCAGGCCGACCACGTCCGCCCAGCCGGGACGGACCGGCCGGAGCCGGAACCGGGCCGCTACCGTCCGCCACCGCCCGCCGGCGCCGTCGGCCTGTGCCCGCGGGCCGTCGTCGACGGGGTCGGCGGGGTCGGCGGGCTGGGCCGGGCGGCCGACCGGGAGGCCGCGGGGGATCAACCGCGCGACGAGGACCACCAGGGCGGCCAGCACGATCTCGCCGACCAGCACGGCGGACGCGCTGTGCGGCAGGCCGAGCACCGGCAGCCAGCCCATGGACACGGTGGTCAGACCCAGGGTGAGCGCCGGGGCGGTCGCCCACACCACCCAGCGGTAGCGTCCCGGCGGGACGACGAATCCGAGAAGCGCCCCGGGCACGATGGCCACGGCGAAGGCGATGAGAGTGGTCAGCACGCGATTCCCTTCCGGCGGTCCGTCGACGCCGCGACGGCGGCAACAATATCGGAACCCGTGGGCGTCAACGGTCGCCCTCCTCCGGGCCCCCGCTGGCCGGGCCCGTCCGGCGGGCTCGCCGCCGGTGGGCCTGCGCCGACGCGGGTGCCGCGTCCGATGTGCGACCTGCGTACCGGGGTGCGCGGCGAGACGGGGTTTCGGCCCGTGGTCATTGATGGCGAGTGCCGGCCAGGTGACCGTATTGTGGCGTGATACCCGAGGAGATGGCCTTCGTCGCCTCGCGTTAAGGTCGCAGCTACCCCTCGCCTGCCGCGATGACAGACTGGTCCAGGGGAACGCCATGATTCGCCAAGGTGGGACGGCGTGCGGCACCGTTCCGCGCCCGGGACGACACCGCCGGCCGGCCCCGCCGGTCGTCGATCTCAGAGGGAGCGTGTTTGTTGTTCGCCACGTTGTTGGCACGTGTCGGCGTCGCAGCCCGCGGAGCGCTGCTGCTGCTGTGCTACCTGGTGATGCTCGCGGCAGGCGCTCTCGGCTGGGTGGGCCTTTTCGCCGTGGCCGGACTGGCCGCCGTGCTCGGCGATCTCGCACTGGGCCGTTGGTCCGCCCCCACCGAGAACCTGCTGGTCAAGGTCGGCCTCAACCGGCCCTACCGGCAGCTGGCCCGGGATCTTTCCGTGACCCTGCTCGTGGTCGCCAACGTGAACCTGTCGTCGGGGCAGCTCACCGTGTTGCTCCTGCTGCCCGCGGCGGTCTGGGTGATCGCGATCTTCGCCGGCGCCCTGACCGAGATGATCGACCGACGTAATCCGGCCTCCGCCCTGGTCCGCAACATCGAACTCGGCCCGCTGCGGTCGGCGCCCCGGCCGCCGGAGTGGGTGGGACGCGTCACCGGTGACCAGCTTGCCCTGGTGAACGTGGCGCTCGTGCCGGCGGCCGTGGCCGCCGTCGTCGCCGAGGACGTCGTGCCGGTGTTCGCCGTCGGGGCGTTCACGGTGGCGGCGGCCGCGCTGGTGGGCGGGATCGTCGCGCTGACCTGGCTGCGCGGGCGCGGGATGGGCCAGAGCCCGCTGCTGCCCGCGGTCCAGCGCTGGCTGGACAGCTACCGGCCAGAGGTGGCCCTCTACTTCGCGGGGCCGGCGAAGGACGTCTACCAGGCGAACATGTGGCTGGCCCCGACCGAGGCGCTCGACCAGCGCGGCGTGGTGCTGCTGCGCAGCAAGGAGGCGTTCCTCGAGCTGGCCGACACCCGGCTGCCGGTGATCTGCGTGCCGGCCGGCGTGGACTTCATGAACCTCGAACTGGGCAGCGTGCGGGCCGCGCTCTACGCCGCGAACGTCGGCGCGAACATCCACATGCTCCGCGAGCCCGGCATGAAGCACGTCTTCGTCGGGCACGGCGACAGCGACAAGCAGGCGAGCGTCAACCCGTACAGCAAGGTGTACGACGAGGTGTGGGTCGCCGGCCTCGCCGGGCGCGAGCGGTACGCCCGGGCCGGGGTGGGCGTGCTCGACTCCGACATCGTCGAGATCGGACGGCCGCAGCTCGCCGGGGTGCACACGTTCGGCGCGGAGTCGGTCGACCGGCCGTTCACGGTGCTCTACGCCCCGACCTGGGAGGGGTGGCTGGACGACGACCCGTACCACACCTCGCTGGTGCTGATGGGGGAGCGGATCGTCAAGGGCCTGCTGGCCACCGTGCCGGCGGTCCGGCTCATCTACAAGCCGCACCCGCTGACCGGCTCCCGCGCCAAGGAGGCGAAGGCGGTGCACGAGCGGATCGTGGAGCGGATCCGCGCGGCGGGCGGTGACCCGGACGCGACCTCCCTGGACGGCACGCGGCACCTCGTGGTCACCGGCCGGACGCCGGCGCTGTTCGACTGCTTCAACCAGACCGACCTGCTGATCAGCGACGTGTCCAGTGTGGTCTCGGACTTCGTCCAGAGCCAGCGGCCGTACGTGGTGGCGAACCCGGGCGGCCTGCCGGAGGACGAGTTCCGCCGGGAGTACCCGACGTCGCGGGCGGCGTACCTGCTCTCCCGGGACTGCGGCGAGCTGGAGAAGATCGTGTCCGTCACCCGGGCCGGCGACGACCCGATGACGGACGCCCGGCGGGAGCTGAAGACCTATCTGCTCGGCCCGGCCGAGGCGAACCCCATGGAGCGGTTCCGGGAGGAGATCTCGCGGCTCTGCCGCTGAGCACCGCGTACGCGCGACGGCGGTGGCCGGGAGCGCCCGTCCACCGCCGTTTCTCGTCGGAGGGTCAGCCCTGCCGCTGCGGCGGGGTGTCCACGTCCCGGGAGACGACCTCGCCCCGCTCGTCGACCCAGCCCTTCGGCCGCGCCGGGTTGCCCGCCACGAGCTGGTACGGCGCCACGTCCCTGGTCACCACGGAACCCGCCGCGATCATCGCGTACTCGCCGACCTCGATGCCGCAGACGAGGGTCGCGTTCGCGCCGATCGAGGCGCCCCGGCGGACCACCGTCGGGGTGATCTTCCAGTCCGGGTTCTGCGCGCGGGGCCGGAAGTCGTTGGTGAAGACGGCGCACGGCCCGACGAACACCTCGTCCTCCAGGGTCACACCCTGGTAGACGGAGACGTTGTTCTGGATCTTCACCAGGTCGCCGACCGTGACGCCGGCGTCGACGTACACGTTGCGGCCGATGACGCAGCCGGCGCCCACCTGGGCGGAGGACCGGATGTGGGCCAGGTGCCAGACCTTGGTGCCGTCGCCGACCCGGGCACCCTCCTCGACGTCGGCCGTCGGGTGGACGAAGACCGAGGGGGACGGGGAACTGCTGTCAGTCATCCTTCAACTCGCATGGGTCGCAGGGCGCGCCGGGCGCCGTCGGTGACCCGCGTGCGGCGTACGCCGGGAGGGGCGGCCGCCCGCGCGGGTCCGGGCTGCCGCGCCGGCCCCGGGCACGGAGAGTGAGGCCGGGGCGCGCGGACTCGGCGTAGCATATCGACCCCCTCAGCCCAGCAGCGCCGCCACGGCGTCGGCGACCGGCACGTCCGCCGGCAGGGCGTCGGCGGCCACCACCGCCGGCACCGGCAGCGGCCCGTAGAGGTGGGGGAAGAGCGCCCCGCCGCGCGACGGTTCCCAGCGCAGCGCGTCGCCCAGCCGGGCCGGGTCCACGGTGAGCAGGGTCAGCCCGGTGGCGCCGGTGAAGTGCCGGCGGGCCGTCTCGACCACCTGGTCGGGCCCGGAGAGGTGGATGAACCCGGACTGCGCGTCCGTGGCGGTGCCGGCGAAGTGGCCCCCGGCCAGGGCGTCGTCCCACTCGACGGTGGTCAGCAGCTTGTAGATCACCCCGGCAGCCTACGCAGAACCGGCCCGGTTCTCGGCGGTACCGCCCGCGCCGCCGCCGCTCTCGGTGGGGGTCTCCGGGGCTCCGACCCGGGCCCGCCGCCCGCTCCCGGAGGGGCCGGAGGGGTCCGGGCCGCCGTCCGCACGGCGGCCGACGCGGGGCCTACCCTCCCGCTCCTGGCCGACTTCTGCCACCATTCGGGGTCGACACGCCGACGAATGGGGGCCCCGGGTGCGCATCCTGCTGGTCGAGGACGACCGTCGGGTGGCCGCGGCGCTCTCCTCCGCCCTCACCCGCCGGGGGTACGAGGTCGAGCACGCGGCGACCGTCGCCGCCGCCCTCTCCGCCGCCCCCTGCGACCTGGTGCTGCTCGACCTGACCCTGCCCGACGGGGACGGCACCGACCTGTGCCGTGAGCTGCGCCGGCGCAGCAGCCAGCTCGGCATCATCGCGGTGACCGCCCGGGGCGAGGAGCGGGACCGGGTGCTCGGCCTGCGGCTGGGCGCGGACGACTACGTGGTCAAGCCCTTCTCCATGACCGAGCTCCAGGCGCGCATCGAGGCGGTGCTGCGCCGGGCGGCGCACACGGTGCCCGAGCGCAACCTGATCGAGGCCGGGCCCGTCCGCATCGACGTGGCCGCGCGGACGGTAGCCGTGGCCGGCCGGCCGGTGGCGCTGACCCGCAAGGAGTTCGACGTCCTGCTCTCCCTGGCCCGGCAGCCCGGGGTGGCGGTGCCCCGCGAGCGGATCCTGCTCGACGCCTGGGGCACCACCTGGGGCGACGGGCACACGGTCGAGGTGCACGTCGGCTCGCTGCGGGGCAAGCTGGGCGACCCCCGCCTGGTGGAGACCGTCCGTGGGGTCGGCTACCGGCTGCGCGGCGAGTGAGGCGGCGCCGTGCGACGTCGGCTGGTGATCAGCTACCTGCTGCTGATGGTGCTGGTGCTGATCGCGCTGGAGACCCCGCTGGCGGCCACCCTGGCCACCCGGGAGACCGACCGGGTGCGCGCCGACCGGCTCGCCGACGCCACCCGGTTCGCCTCGCTGGCCGGCCCGGCGCTGCGCGGCGGGACCCCCGGCCCGCTCGACAACGAGCTGCGCAGCTACGACGACCTGTACGGGATCGGCGCGGCGGTGGTCGACCGGGACCGCCGGACGGTGGCGGCCTCCGAGAGTTGGCGGCCGGCTGCGGGGACCCGCGAGGCGCTGGACACCGCGCTCTCGGGCCAGCAGGCCAGTGGGCCGGAGTCGGTCTGGCCGTGGGTCGACCGGCCGATCGTGGTGGCGGTGCCGATCAACGACGGCGGTGAGGTGCTCGGGGCGGTGGTCACCGCCACCCCGACCGACTCGGTCCGGCGCGCGGTCGCCGTCTGGTGGCTGGTGCTGGCCGGGACGGGGCTGCTCGCCGTCCTGGCCTGCGTGCTCACCGCGTTCGGGCTGGCCGGCTGGGTGCTGCGCCCGGTCACCGAGCTGGACGCGGTCACCCACGAGATCGCCGAGGGGGACCGCGGCGCCCGCGTGCAGCACCGGCTCGGCCCGCCGGAGCTGCGCCGGCTGGCGACCAGCTTCAACCACATGGCCGACGTCGTCTCCGACGTGATGGACCGGCAGCGCGCCTTCGTGGCGCACGCCAGCCACCAGCTGCGCAACCCGCTGACCGCGCTGCGCCTGCGGGTGGAGGAGCTGGGGCTGGGCCTGACCGACCCGGACGGCCAGGCCGAGCACCGGCTGGCCCTGGAGGAGACCGACCGGCTCGCCCTGGTGCTGGACGCGCTGCTCACCCTGGCCCGCGCCGAGCGGCGGGAGAACCAGCGGGTCACCGTCGACGCGGCGGCCGTGGCCGCGTCCCGGGTCGCCGCGTGGGAGCCGCTCGCCCGGCACCGGTCGGTCACCCTCCGGCTCGCGGCGGAGGACGCCCCGGCGTACGCGCGGACCGTGCCGACCGCCATCGATCAGGCCCTGGACGCGCTGATCGACAACGCCGTGAAGTTCAGCGGCGCCGGCGGGGCCGTGACGGTGACCGTGCGGCACCACGAGGGCGGGACGGCGCTGGAGGTCCGGGACACCGGCCCGGGCATGACGGAGAGCCAGCTCGGCCAGGCGACCGAGCGGTTCTGGCGGGCGCCGGAGGTGCAGAACGTCGACGGCGCCGGGCTGGGCCTCACCATCGTCGCCGTGCTGGTCGACGCCTCGGACGGGCGGCTCACCATGCGCCGGGGCGAGCCGCGCGGCCTGGTCGCCGGCCTCTGGTTCCCGGCCCCGACCCGGCCGGCGGACCCGGCGGAGCAGGCGGAGCCGGTCCCCGCCGGTGCTCCCGCGTCGCCCGTCGACGCGCCCGCCGCACCGGTGGCCGCCGGGCCGGGCACGCCGTGACCGGGTGACGCCCCGCCCGGGCACGCCGTGACCGGGTGGCGCCCCGCCCGGGCGACGTCGCCGCCGTCCGACCGCCGTCCTCCTGATCGCCCGTGACCGCCGCCGCCGGCAGCCGGCCGCCAGGGTCAGGGCTTGGCGGCGCGGTACCAGCCGGCGGCGCCGGGGTGCAGCGGCAGCGGGGAGGTGGCGATGGCCGAGCGCGGGCTCATCCGGCCGGCGGCCGGTTGAGCCGCGGCCCGCTCCTGCCGGCGGTCCATCAGCAGCCGGGTCCCCACCCCGACCAGCGCCACCGGCAGGTCGGCCCGGACGAACAGGTCG
>NZ_JBFAVI010000058.1:0-37626 GCF_040679695.1 Micromonospora sp. NPDC052213 | reverse complement strand
TACGTGTCGTTGGTCCCCCCCACCTCCCCCCGCCCCCCCCCCCCCGGCACCAGTTCGCCGGGGCGCCCCCCCCACAGGGGGCGGCGCCCGTCGCCGTTGTCGGGGTGACGCCGTCCGGTCGCCCTCCGACAGGGGGCGCGGAGAGCCGACCGGAGAGCGGTACGGTCCGCGGCGCCGGCCGGCGGCGGGACCGGGCAGGCGGGCCGGGACGCCGGCAGGCCGCCCCGATCCACTGACGAGATCGGGCGGCACCGGCCGGATGGACGTCGGGCGCGTCGACGCCGAGTTCGGCGCTGGCCGCCGGAGGGCATCCCGTCCGACGGCCCGTAGCCGGAGCCCCGAGGCGTCCGGAAGGCACCGGCCTGGTCGACGAACTGCCCGACGTGCCGGCGGCCGGCCGAACGGTGGGGCCGCGACGTGCCGCACCGCCCGGCACCGAGCAACCACGAACCGCTGCGCCGGAAGCCCACGTCGCCCACGCCACCCACGGCAGGGCAGGGACGTCGGCGGGGGCGGGGTCAGGTGGCGGCGAGCGGGGCCAGCTCGGGCTCGGATTCGGGGGTGGCCGGCGTGGTGGCGCGGCGGCGGCGCAGCTCGATCGGGAGCACGGCCAGCGCCACCAGCGCGCCGATCGCGCCGGTGACCGCGAAGCCCCAGGCCGGGGCGGAGGCGTCGATCACGGCGCCGGCGAGCGGGGCGCCCACCGCGATGCCGACGGTGACCGCCGAGCCGTGCAGGCCCATCGCCTCGCCGCGGACGGACGCGGGAACGAGGCGGCTCACCGCGTCGGCGGTGGCCGCGAGGGTCGGCGCGCAGAGCGCCCCGGCCGGGATCAGCGCCAGGCAGAGCAGCCACCAGTGCGCCCCGCCCAGCCCGACCGGGATGGTGCAGAGGCTGAGCGCGGCCATCAGGGCCAGGGGCGAGAAGGAACGGCTGACGGCTCCGTACGCGAAGCCGCCCACCAGCGAGGCGACCGCCCACACGGCGAGTACGGCGCCCGTCCACCCGACGTCGCCGCTCTCCCGGAGCACGGCGACCACGGCCACGTCGGTGCCGCCGAGCACCAGCGTGCCGGCGGCGCTGATCCCCAGCACGGCGAGCAGCCGCGGGGTGAGCCACGCCCGACGGGGCACCCTCGGCTGCGGCCCGGTCGGCTCACCGCCGCCCCGGACGGGCGGGTTCAGCAGCCAGAACGCGATGCCGGAGGCGACGATCCCGGCACCGACCAGGTAGAGGGTCGTCCGGGCGGAGATCGCGGTGACCGCCGCCACGGCCAGCGCCGGGCCGACCATGAACGACAGCTCCACCGACATCGAGTCCAGCGCGTACGCGGGGCGGCGCCGCTCCGGCGGCACCATCGCCGCGATGGACTGCCGGACGACCGAGAAGATCGGCAGGGCCAGCGAGCCGGCCAGGAACGCGGCCGGCAGCAGCAGCGGGTAGGGCAGCATCGGGGCGGTGGACCAGAAGAGCGCCTCGGCGATCCCGGTCAGCACGAGCACCGGCCGCAGGCCGCGCCGGTCGACCAGCCGGCCGAGCAGCGGGCCGCCGACGGCGGCGCCCACGGTGATGGCCGCGCCGACGAGCCCGGCCGCCCCGTAGCCGCGCCCGAGGTCGAGCACGACGTAGAACGTCAGGGTCACCCCGGTCGCGGTGAGCGGGACACGGGCGAGCACCGACACCAGCAGCAACGACCGGAGACCGGGCAGGGCGAGCGCCTCCCGGTAAGGCTTCAGGTTCATGTCGGTGCGTACCTCCGCCGGACATCCTCGGCCCGGGGTACGACACCCGCCAACGATTTACCGCCTCATGCGGCCCTGATCACAGGCGTCCCGCGCAGGGTGACTCCGGCGCCCTCCATCGCCCGCAGCGCCACGTCGGTGGTCGCCGGGGCGACGGCGGCGGTCAGGTCCAGCAGCACGGTGGTGGCGAAGCCCTCCCGGGCGGCGTCCAGGGCGGTGGCCCGGACGCAGTGGTCGGTCGCGATGCCGACCAGCTCGACCGTGTCCACCCCGTGCCGGCGCAGCCAGTCGGCCAGGCACTCGCCGTCGTCGGCGTGCCCTTCGAAGCCCGAGTACGCCGCCGCGTGCTCGCCCTTGTGGAAGATCGCCTCGATCCGGTCGGTCGCCAGCTCCGGGTGGAACTCGGAGCCGGGCGTGCCCACCACGCAGTGCCGGGGCCAGGAGTCCACGAAGTCCGGCGGGTCGCCGAAGTGCGCGCCCGGGTCGACGTGGTAGTCCTTCGTCGCCACCACGCGGTCCCAGCGGCCCGGCTCGGCCGCGAGCAGTCGGGTGATGCCGGCCGCCACGCCGGCCCCGCCGCCCACGGCCAGTGAGCCGCCCTCGCAGAAGTCGTTCTGCACGTCCACGATGATCAGCGCGTTGCCCACCGGAGGGCTCCTTTCAGTCGGCCGGTACGACAGTGACGGGGATGGCGGGGTCGCCGCCGGAGAGCTTCAGCCCCTCCCAGGGGATCGAGATGAGGCACTGCCGCAGGTGCTCCCGCGACTCGTCCAGGGTCGGCCGGTCCACCGGCTCGCCCCCGACCAGGAACGGCCGCTGCAGCAGCCGGTCGTTGGGCTGCCGGTCGGGCACGCCCTGCGGCACGATGACCTCCTCGGTGGCGGTGCCGGTCGGCTTGTGCCGGCGTACGGCCACCTTCCGGCCGCCGATGGTGCCCTTGCGCTCGGAGCGCTTGACCACCGCGCGGCCGTCGACCTCGACCAGCTTGTAGACGAGCCCCGCGGTGGGCGCGCCGGAGCCGGTGACGACGGCGGTGCCCGCGCCGTACATGTCGACGGGCTCGGCGGCGAGCGCGGCGATGGCGTACTCGTCGAGGTCGCCGGAGACGATGATCTTGGTCTCGGTGGCGCCGAGCGAGTCGAGCAGCTCGCGGGACTGCTGGGCGATCACGGCGAGGTCGCCCGAGTCGATCCGGACGGCCCGCAGGTCGGGCCCGGCCACCGCGATCGCGTTGCGGATGCCCTCACTGATGTCGTACGTGTCGACCAGCAGCGTGGTCTCCTTGCCGAACGTGGCGACCTGCGAGGCGAACGCGGCCCGCTCGTCGTCGTGCAGCAGGGTGAACGCGTGCGCGGCGGTGCCGGCGGTCGGGATGCCGTAGCGCTGCCCGGCGGCGAGGTTGGAGGTGAACCGGAACCCGGCCAGGTACGCGGCCCGCGCCGCGGCCACGGCCGCCTCCTCGTGCGCCCGCCGGGAGCCCATCTCGATCAGCGTCCGGCCGCGGGCCGCGGTGACCATCCGCGCGGCGGCCGCCGCCACCGCGCTGTCGTAGTTCAGCACCGAGAGGACCAGCGTCTCCAGCACGACGCACTCGGCGAAGCCGCCGGAGACGGTGAGGATCGGCGAGCCGGGGAAGCACAGCTCGCCCTCGGCGTAGCCGTCGACGTCGCCGGTGAAGCGGTAGTTGCGCAGCCAGTCGGCGGCCCGCTCGTCGACCACCCCGGTGCGGCGCAGGAAGTCGATCTCGTCGGCGTCGAAGCGGAAGTCGCGGATCATCTCGATCAGCCGGCCGGTGCCGGCGACCACCCCGTAACGGCGGCCGGCGGGCAGCCGGCGGTTGAACACCTCGAAGACGCAGCGGCGGTCGGCGGTGCCGTCGCGCAGGGCGGCACTGACCATCGTCAGCTCGTAGTGGTCGGTCAGCAACGCGGGGCGAAGGGTGCTCACCGCCCCAGCCTAGAGTTCACTCCGCCAGGCCGCCCTCGTGGCCCGGGATCGCCCGCAGCGCGGCCCGCAGCTCGGCCCGGCCGGTCACGCCGAGCTTGCTGTAGATCCGTTGCAGGTGGTTCTCCACCGTGCGGGCGGAGAGATAGAGCTGCTCCGCGATGACCCGGCTGGTCACCCCGTCCGCCGCGAGCCGGGCCACCTGCCACTCGCGCTCGCTCAGCGCGGGCGCCCCGGCCTGCAACGCCGGCGTGCGGATCAGGTCGCATCGGCCGAGCAGCGCGGCCAGGCGTTCCCGGGCCGCGCCCGCTGCCGGGGACCGTTGTCGACGTAGCCGGTCCAGGGCGGCGGCGGTCGCCTCCGCCGCGTAGACGGCCAGGTCCAGCGCCTCGAAGCCGTCGGCCACCGCCAGCAGGTCGTCGGCGGAGCCCGCCGCGGCGGCGCGGGCGTGCCGGGCCAGCAGCGGCGGCAGCAGCCCGTCGACCCGTTCGGAGAGCTCCGCCAGCCGCTGCGCGACCGTGCGCCGGCTGCCGTCGGAACAGCTCGGGCCGACCGGGGCGGTCGCCCGGTCCAGCCGGACCAGCTCGTACAGCACGTGCACCTCGTGACCGGCGAAACCGTCCGTCCGGAGCCGGTCGGCGAGCTGGACGAGGTGCTTGGCGGCGCCGGGAACGTCGCCGCCGGCGGCGAGCACCGCGCCGCGCGCCTGCTCCAACCACGGGTACAGCACGGCCATGCCCGGGGCGTGGGTGCGGTCGGCCTCCGCCATCGCCTCGGCCGCCTGCGCGGCGTCGCCGCGCAGGGCCGCCGCCTGGGCCCGTTCGGCCTGGGCCAGGCCGGCGTAGACCCGGCTGGTCGCGAGCACCGCGCACGCCTCGAGGCTGGTCCGCAGCGCCGCGTCGCTCTGGCCGCGCAGCCGGGCCGCGTACGCCTGGAGGATGGCCAGGTAGCCGGTGCCGAGCCGGAAGTCCCCGGCGCCGGCCAGGTCGGCGAACTCGTCGGCCACGATCGCGTCGATGCCGGCCAGGTCGCCGGCGAGCGCCAGCCGGGTGCCCCGGGCCAGCTCCAGGGCCAGTTGCAGGTACGGCATGTCGGCCCGCCAGCGGCCCGCCTCGGCCTGCACCTGGTCGATCGCGGCGGCGCTGCGGTGCAGTTGCCCCTGCGCCGCCTGGAGGTAGGCGATGGTGCTGCGGGCCAGCTCCCGGGCGGAGACGCTGGCGGCCGGCCGGTCCAGCACCGTCTGCCCGAGCCGCAGCGCGAGGCCGGTGTCCATCCGGTGCAGCCGCATGATGCCCTCGAAGGCCAGCACCCGGGCCTGGTCGGCGGAGTCCTCCAGCGTCGAGCCGCGGGCCGCGATCTCCTCCACCGTGGACTCCCGGCTCAGGCCCCAGTAGCTGACCATGCCCCGCACGGTCAGCCAGCGGCTGAGCCGCCGGTCGCCGTGGATCTCCGCGGAGACCGCGTCGAGGACCGCGATCGCCTCCTCCGGCCGGTCGGCGAACATCAGGATGGTGGCCAGCAGCTCCGCGGCGTCGAACCCGCCGCCGGCGTCGAGCGCCGCGCGGGCCAGCCGGGTCGCCAGCGGTACGTCGTAGCGGGCGAACGCCTGCCCGGCCGCGTCGAGCAGCAGGGTCGGGTCCTGGGCCGTGCCGGAGTCGAGCCGCCAGACCGCCACCCGGAGCAGGTCGTCGCGGCGTCGCTTGCCGATCTGCTCCAGCAGCTCGGCGAGGCGGGCCTCTAGGCGGCGGGTCCGGCTGACCGGGCAGCGGCGGCGCATCACCTCGCCGTAGAGCGGGTGCGCCAGCCGCACGTTGGCGCGCCGGTCGTCCCGCACCACGACGATCAGCCCGCGCTCCTCGGCGTGCTCCACGTCTGCTGGGTCCACGGCCTGGTTGAGCAGGTGCAGGCCGAGCGGCTCGCCGAAGGCGACCAGCTCGACCACCGCGCGTACGCCGGGGGTGAGCTGCCCGATCCGGGTGTCGATCAGGTCGGTCAGGTTGGGCGCCAGCTCCAGCCGGCCGGTCCACTTCCAGACCCCGTACGTGCGGGTCAGCTCCCCGCGGTCGGCGGCGAACACCAGCTCGCGCAGCAGCAGCGGGTTGCCCGCCGAGAGCCGGCCCAGCCGGTCGGCGGAGGTGGCGTCGACCGGGCCGTCGAGCATCTCGGAGAGCAGCCGGGTGGTCTCGGCCGGTGCCAGCGGGTTCAGCTCGACGTGGTCGACGAGGTCGTCGGTCCACAGCGCGCGGATGGGCAGCGGGAGCTGCTCGCTGTCGCGCAGCGTGCCGATGACCGTGGCGTTCTCCGCGCGGGCGACCAGGTGCACCAGCGCGGCCGAGGGAGGGTCGAGCAGGTGCGCGTCGTCGATCGCGAGGACGATCCGGCGGCCGGCCGCCTGCTGTTGCAGCACGTCCACCGCCCAGCGCAGGATGCCGGCGGGGGACAGGCCCTGCGGCTGCTCGGCGGGGAGCACCTGGACCAGCCCGCCGAACGGCAGCGCGGCGGTGGTGGCGCTGGCCGCGATCCACCACACCGCGTACCCGTCGCGGGGCAGCGCCGCCACCCCCTCGCGCAGCAGGCGGCTCTTGCCGATGCCGGCGCTCCCGCTGAAGAAGAGGCCCCGCCCCTCCGTGCCGGTCACCGCCGACAGCAGGCGGCTGAGCTCATCCCTTCTGCCGACGAAACTCCACCGACTCATCGAGGCAGCATATCCATCGAAATCCGTCCGCGCCCGCATCGTCACGCAGCGAAGTTGAGTAATCCCGCGATTACTCCTAAGTATCCGAGGTGTTCGGGTAGGGGCCCTGGTCGCCCGTAGTCTTTCCGACATCCGGGGGGTGTGACCCGGACGATTCCACGCGGCCTGCCACCGCCGGTCGCCTGCACGGGAGGCCGCCCTCGAATGAAGCCCGGTCCTCTCTCCGCGGTCGACGTGCCCGATGACATGGCCGGCGCCGCGAAGCTGCCCCACCGCGGTCCCCTGCCCACCAGGCTCGGGGTGACCGAGCCGGGGCCGGAGGAACCGCTGGCCGTGGTCGCCGTCGGCCCGGCCGGCGCGGGGCGGCCCGAGGTGCTCGCCGGCGTGCTCCGGCTGGATCCCGGCATGCTGACCGTGCCGGCCGGGAGTTGGCTGGTGGTCCGGCACTCCCGGGTGCCGACCCGGGCCGCCTACGTGCCCGGCTACCGCCAGCCGCACTCGTACGGAGCCGACCTGCTGGCCGCCGGCCCGGCGCTGGCCCGTCCGCCGCGCCGCGTCGAGCTGAGCGTGCCCGAGCCGGTGCTGCGGCACTTCAGCCTCGTCGACACGCCGGACACGGGCGCCCTCGGGGCGGCCGGCACCCGGCTGCTGCTCGACGCGGCGGGCCGGGCCGGGGCGGTGCTCTTCGTCACCGCCGCCGACCAGGCCTTCACCGCCGTCGAGCTGAACCTGCTCGCCGAGGTGGCCCGTGCCCGCGTGGAGGTCTTCTTCGCGGTCACCCCGGGCGCGGCCGGCTGGGCGCCGGTGCCCGAGGTCCCGGCGGCGACGGAGGGCACGGGGGCGTCCGTCGCGCCGGTCGGGTCGGCTTCCGCGCCGGCCCCGGTGGATCCGGTCGCGGTCACCGTCGAGGCGCACCGGGCAGCCCTGCTCACCGCCGTTCCGGGGCTCGCCCGCGCCCGCTGGTTCGCGGTCGCCGACGGCGACGGGGCGGACCTGCGCCGGGCCCTGGTGGGCTGGGCCGCCGACGAGGGGCTGCGGCGGGCCAGCGCCGACCCGCCGGTGCTGCCCGGGGCACAGGGCCGGGTGCCGGTGGCCGCCGACCCGGGCGACTGGTCCGAGCGACTCGACGGCCAGGCCCGCTCCTGGGCCCAGCGCATCCGCCAGCACCTCGCCCTGGAGTTGGCCAACGCCCACCTGCGCGTGGTGCAGGAGATCGTCTTCGGCGTCGGCTGCGCCGGCCTGCCGCAGCTGCTCGACCGGGAGATGGAGGCGCTGTCGCTGCTGGCCACCGCCCAGTGCGACCACGCGGTCCACCGGCTCGTCGAGGAGGCCGCCGGCCGGGTCCTCGGCGCGCCGCTGTCCGCGGGCGTGCGCCGGCGCCTCTGCTTCGCGGTGCGCTGGGGGCTGGCCGACCACCGGGCCGGCCACGAGCTGGACCGCGTGCTGCTGGTCACCAGCACCGGCGGCGTGGCCGGGCTGACCGGTGCCGGCGCCACCGACGCGCTGGCGAGCTGCCCGGGCGGCGAACGCGAGGAGGTGCTCCCGCCGCTCGCGGTGGCCCTCTCGGGCGGCTGCTGGCAGCACTGGCGCAGCCCCGGCAACCACGATCCCAACGCCGCCCGCGCCTGGGCGCAGCGCGCACTGCGCGAGATCGAGCTGGAGCTGTCCCGGGAGGTGTCCCGGCGGCTCGAGGTGGTCCGCCTCTCGCTGGACGGGGTGCTCTCCGATGCTGTCGACCACGGCATCCTGCTCGCCTGACGGCGACCGTGTCGTCCGCGCCGCCGGCCCCGCGCCGGGGCCGACGCGGGCCGCCTCCGACGCACCCGGCCAGGCCGGACGCGGTGTTCCACGGCGGGCCGGCGTTCCGGTTCCTCGGTTCGCCGGATCCGGTGGCACGATGGGGGGCATGGCGGCTCCGCAGGTTGCACCGGTCGAGACGCCGGACACCGATGAGGTGCCGGCGTCCGACCGGCCGTGGGTGACGATCGTGTGGGACGACCCGGTCAACCTCATGACCTACGTGACCTGGGTGTTCCAGAAGCTCTTCGGCTACAGCCGGGAGAGGGCCGAGCAGCTCATGCTCGACGTGCACCACAAGGGGCGCGCCGTCGTCTCCAGCGGTGCCCGGGAGCGGATGGAGCACGACGCGTCGCAGCTGCACGCGTACGGGCTGTGGGCGACGGTGGACCGGTCGTGAGCATGTTCCGTCGCCAGGGCGACCGCTACGTCGCCACCTTCGCCGTCGACGAGGTCCGGGTGCTGCGCAAGGTCGCCTCCGAGGTGGTCGGCCTGCTCACCGACGGCTTCGACCACTCCGACCCGGTGGTCGGCCGGCTCTTCCCCGACGTCTACCCGGAGGATCCGTCCGGCACCGCCGAGTTCCGCCGCTACACCGAGGGCGACCTCAAGACCGGCAAGATAGACCAGGCCGGCGCGATCCTCGCCGCGCTGCCCGACTCCGCCGGCGGCGAGGTGCGCCTCGACGCGGAGGCGGCCGAGGCGTGGCTGCGGGCGCTCAACGACGCCCGGTTGGCGATGGGCGTACGGCTGGAGATCAAGGACGGCACGGACCTCGGCGAGGAGCTCGACGACGCGGTCGCCGAGGACCCGACCTCCAGCCGGGTGTTCCAACTGTCGGTCTACGCGTACCTCGGGTACCTCCAGGAGTCCCTGCTCAACGCCTTGATCGACTAGGGGTGACCGGCACCACCTTAAGCTGGTGCCCCGTACGCGTTAGGCTGGAGCACGTGCTGAGCATCGACCGGTCGATCGTCGACGCGATCGTCGCCCACGCGCGTCGGGACCACCCCGACGAGGCGTGCGGCGTGGTCGCCGGTCCCGCCGGCAGCGACACCCCCACCCGGCACATCCCGATGGACAACGCCGCCCGCTCCATGACGTTCTACGAGTTCGACTCGATGGAGCAGTTGCGGGTGTGGCGCGAGATGGACGACCGGGACGAGGAGCCCGTCGTCATCTACCACTCGCACACCGCCACGGAGGCCTACCCGTCCCGGACGGACATCTCCTTCGCCGGCGAGCCGGGCGCGCACTACCTGCTGGTCTCCACCCGGGAGCCCGACACGGAGGAGATCCGCTCCTTCCGGATCGTCGACGGCGTGGTGACCGAGGAGCCGGTGCGCATCCTCGACGCGGGGGTGGACCCGCACGCCGTGCAGTCCTACATGTTCGGGCAGAGCCCGGCGACGGTCGACTACGAGTGTTCCGGCCGCTGACCCAGCGCCGCACCACCCGTCCACGTCCCGTCACCTTCCGGCACACCCGATCATCACCGAGGAGCACGACACCATGGCCATCGAGGTTCGCATCCCCACCATCCTGCGTAGCTACACCGGCGGCGCGAAGGTCGTCGAGGGCGCCGGCGACACGCTCGGCGACCTGCTCGCCGACCTGGACTCCCGGCACGCCGGCCTCCGGGCCCGGCTGGTCACCGACACCGGGGCGCTGCACCGCTTCGTCAACGTCTACGTCAACGACGAGGACGTCCGCTTCCTCGGCGCGCTCGACGCCAAGCTCAACGACGGCGACAGCGTGACCATCCTGCCGGCCGTCGCCGGTGGCGCGTTCGGCTTCGCCGCCGCCGCGGCGATCGCCGGCCACCGCGCGTCCGTCGCCGCCGGCTGAGGCGGCCGCGATGACGCGGTACGACAGCCTCCTCGACGCCTGTGGGGGCACCCCGCTGGTGGGCCTGCCCCGGCTCTCCCCGACGGTGCCCGCGGGGGCGCCGCCGGTGCGGCTCTGGGCCAAGCTCGAGGACCGCAACCCGACGGGCAGCATCAAGGACCGGGCGGCCCTGTTCATGGTCCGCGCGGCCGAGGAGGCCGGCCGGCTCCGCCCGGGCGACACCATCCTCGAGCCGACCAGCGGCAACACCGGCATCTCCCTGGCCATGGTGGCGAAGCTGCGCGGCTACCGGCTCGTCTGCGTGATGCCGGAGAACGTCTCGACCGAGCGGGTGCAGCTGCTCCGGATGTACGGCGCGGAGATCATCTTCTCGCCGGCCGCGGGCGGCTCGAACCAGGCGGTGGCCACGGCGAAGCAGATCGCGGCCGAGCACCCCGACTGGGTGATGCTCTTCCAGTACGGCAACGAGGCCAACGCCCGGGCGCACTACGAGACCACCGGCCCCGAGCTGCTGCACGACCTGCCCACCATCACGCACTTCGTGGCCGGCCTCGGCACCACCGGGACGCTGATGGGCACCGGGCGCTACCTGCGCGAGAAGGTCGACGGGATCCAGGTCGTCGCGGCCGAGCCGCGGTACGGCGAGCTGGTCTACGGGCTGCGCAACATCGACGAGGGGTACGTCCCGGAGCTCTACGACGCCACCGTGCTGTCCCGGCGCTTCTCCGTCGGCACCCGGGACGCCGTGCTGCGGACCCGGCAGCTGGTGGAGGTCGAGGGGATCTTCGCGGGCTTCTCCACCGGCGCGATCCTGCACGCCGCCCTGGCGGTGGCGCACGAGGCGGTCCGGGACGGCCGCCGCGCCGACGTGGCGTTCGTGGTCGCCGACGGCGGCTGGAAATACCTCTCCACCGGCGCGTACGGCGGCACCCTCGCCGACGCCGAGGCGGCGCTGGAGGGTCAGCTCTGGGCCTGAGGACGTCGCCGCAGGGTCACCGCCGCACGCGGTGGCCCTGCGGGCGGCTGCCGGCCACGGTGACCCCCCTGCTCACTCAGCGCTACCGTCGGGTCTCGGCTCGTCACGCACCGGTCGCGCCTGGCGCGGCGGGTCCGGGGCGGGTGTCACGTTGGTGACAACTTCCTGTGGATGACTCTTGCCGCCCCGCGTGCCGGCGTAGGCTGCGCAGCGTGGCGCACGCGTCGGTAAAGATCATCGAGAGAGCGACCGTCGGCGCGATCGCTACGCAGCGTGACAGCGAGACCACTCGATGCGCCTGACTGTGCTGGGCTGCGCCGGCAGTTTTCCCGGCCCCGAGTCCCCCTGCTCTGCCTACCTGGTCGAGGCGGACGGCTTCCGTCTCCTGGTCGACTTCGGCTCCGGGTCGCTGTCCAACCTCCAGCGCTACGCCGGGCTGCACGCCCCCGACGCCATCCTGCTGACCCACCTGCACTGCGACCACATCCTCGACGCCGCGTCCTACGTGGTGGTCCGCCGCTACGCCCCGGACGGCCCCTACCCGCCGCTGCCGGTCTACGCGCCGTCCGGCGCGCCCGACCGGCTAGCGGCCGCGTACGGGCAGGAGGACAGCACGGTCGAGGACGTCTACCAGTTCTACGCCCTCCAGCCCGGCACCTTCCCCATCGGCCCGTTCAGCGTCACCGTCGACCGGGTCAACCACCCCGTCGAGACGTACGGCGTCCGGCTGGAGCACGGCGGCCGGGTGCTCTGCTACTCCTCGGACACCGCGCCCTGCGACGCGCTGCTCCGGCTCGCCCAGGACGCCGACATCTTCCTCTGCGAGGCGAGCTACCTCGACGGCGTGGACAACCCGCCGGACCTGCACCTGACCGGCCGGGAGGCCGGCGAGGCGGCGACCAAGGCGGCCGTCGGCCGGCTGCTGCTGACCCACCTCGTGGCCGCCTGGGGCAGCGAGGCGATGACCGTGGAGGCGGCCGGCGCGGCGTACGCCGGCCCGCTCGAGGTGGTCCGCGCCGGCGCGACGTACGAGGTCTGACCCGGCGCCCCGTCGTCCCGGCCGCTCCGTGGCCCGGCGGTCGGGGGCCCCGAAAACCACGTCGTCCCCCTAGGATCTCGCCGGTGAGCGACTCC
Organism: Micromonospora sp. NPDC052213; assembly: GCF_040679695.1. NCBI lineage: Bacteria > Bacillati > Actinomycetota > Actinomycetes > Micromonosporales > Micromonosporaceae > Micromonospora > Micromonospora sp. NPDC052213. The sequence goes on along the minus strand of NZ_JBFAVI010000058.1, from coordinate 25,490 downwards.
CCCTCCGGCGCGGCCGGCTGGCAGCCCCACCCGCCGACCCCTCCTGCGGGCCCGCCCGGCGCGCCGTACCCGCCCGGCCCGGCCGGGTCCTGGCCGGGCCATCCGGCGCACCAGCCGCCGCCGGCACCCGGACCGTACCCGCCGGCACCCCCGGCGCACGGGTACCCGAATCCGCCGGCGGCGCAGCCGGTCGCCGCGCCGTACCCGCCGTCGCCCGCCGTCGGTGGAGTTCCCGGGGCCGCGCCGATCGCTGCCGGACCCTACCCGCCGGCCGGCCAGCCGGTCGCGCACCCGGCGGCGACCACCCTTCCGCCGGCCGGGCCCGCCCCGGCGCCGCCCCGCCGGTCCACCGGGCTGCGGGTGTTCTTCGTGGTGCTCGCCGGACTGCTCGCGATGGGTCTCTGCGCCGGCGGCGGCATCGCGGGGTACGTGGGCTGGTGGGCGCCCCGGCAGGACATGGCCGAGCGAAGGGCGATCTTCGCGGACTGGGGGCGGCCGCACAGCTTCACCTCCGACGGGCTCGTCGAGGGCGACGACGCGACGCTGCAGGTGTACCGGTTCACCTGCCCGCAGGGGCGGTGCCCGGTGGACCTCGGCGAACGGGTGCACGAGTGGCTCGTCGCGGCCGGCGCGCAGGACGCGAAGATCGAGGACGTGACGCGCTGCGTGGCCCAGGGCTTCCAGTACGGCGGCCCCACCTGCACCTGGACATGGCGGGTGAAGGCGTGCCGGGCGACGGCGACGACGACCGGGCTGGACAAGGTGCCGCTCGGCTGGGACCGGCCGCTCGTGCTCAACGTCCGCATCCGGGAGTGCGACTGAGGCGGGACGCACCCACGGCGGGCACCCGGACACCCCGCAACGGGCCGGCCATCGCACCGCATAGGGTGCAGGCATGGCACGACCTGACGGGCGGCGACCCGACGAACTCCGACCTGTGACGCTGACCCGGGGCTGGAGCACCCATCCGGAGGGCTCGGTGCTCGTGGAGTTCGGCGACACCCGGGTGCTCTGCACCGCCAGCGTGACCGAGGGGGTGCCCCGCTGGCGCAAGGGCTCCGGGCTCGGCTGGGTCACCGCCGAGTACGCGATGCTGCCCCGCGCCACCAACACCCGCTCCGACCGGGAGAGCGTGAAGGGGCGCGTCGGCGGGCGTACGCACGAGATCTCCCGGCTGATCGGCCGGAGCCTGCGGGCGTCGATCGACCTGAAGGCGCTCGGCGAGAACTCCATCGTGCTCGACTGCGACGTGCTCCAGGCCGACGGCGGCACCCGCACCGCGGCGATCACCGGCGCGTACGTGGCGCTGCACGACGCGGTGACCTGGCTGGCCGGGCGCAAGGCGCTGGCCGGCAAGCCGGAGAAGGTGATGCACCGCTCGGTGGCGGCCGTCAGCGTCGGGGTCATCGACGGCGAGCCTCGGCTGGACCTCAACTACGCCGAGGACGTGACCGCCGAGGTCGACATGAACGTGGTCTGCACCGGCGCCGGGGAGTTCGTCGAGGTGCAGGGCACCGGTGAGGCGGGCGTGTTCGCCCGCGAGCAGCTCGACGCCCTGCTCGACCTGGCCGTCGCCGGCTGCGTGGAACTGGCCGAAGCCCAGCGGAAGGCTCTCGAGTCGTGAACGCGAGAAGTGAGCTCGCGAGCCCCGCAGTCGCGAACAGAGGTGAGGTCTGATGAACAAGGTGCTGCTCGCCACCCGTAACCGCAAGAAGCTCATCGAGCTGCAGCGGATCCTCGACGGCGCGCTCGGCGCGCACCGCGTCGCCCTGGTCGGCCTGGACGACGTCGAGCAATACCCGGAGCTGCCGGAGACCGGCCTCACCTTCGGCGAGAACGCCCTGATCAAGGCGCGGGAGGGCTGCCGGCGCACCGGAATGCCGACGATCGCCGACGACTCCGGCCTCGCCGTCGACGCGCTGAACGGCATGCCGGGGGTGTTCAGCGCCCGCTGGGCCGGCCGGCACGGCGACGACCATGCCAACCTCCAGCTGGTGCTGGACCAGATCGCGGACCTCGGCGACGAGCACCGGGGAGCGTCCTTCGTCTGCACGGTGGCGCTGGTGCTGCCCGGCGGCAAGGAGCACCTGGTCGACGGCCGGCAGACCGGTCGGCTGCTGCGCTCGCCACGTGGCGACGGCGGCTTCGGCTACGACCCGATCTTCCTCGGCGACGGGCAGGAGCGGACCAACGCCGAGCTGACGCCGCAGGAGAAGGACGCGGTCAGCCACCGCGGCAAGGCGCTGCGCGAGTTGGCCAAGCTGGTGGCGAAGGTGCTGCCCCCGGCCACCGCCTGAACGCCGACGGGCGGGCCACCGGCCCGCCCGTCCGTCATCTCCCCATGACTCAGGCGAGGGGGCCGGTCTCGCGCTCGATCGCGGCGCGCAGCTCGCGTCCGGCCACCACGGCCCGGGCGGCCTCCATCAGCGGGGCGAGGAACACGTCCGGCCCCGGCTCCCCGGCGATCCCGCCGAGCGCCGCGACGGCCGCCCGACCGGCCGGCGACGGGTCGAGCGGGGCGCGCAGCTGGAGACCGCGTACGGCGGCGAGCAGCTCGACCGCGAGCAGGCTGGTCAGGTTGTCCAGCACGGTGCGCAGCTTCTTGGCCGCCGCCCAGCCCATCGAGACGTGGTCCTCCTGCATGCCGCTGGTGGGCAGCGAGTCCACCGAGGCGGGCGCGGCGAGCCGCCGGTTCTCCGCGACGATCCCGGCCGCCGTGTACTGGGCGATCATCAGCCCGGAGTTGACCCCGGCGTCGGGGGAGAGGAACGCCGGCAGCTCCCGGGACCGGGTGACGTCGAGCAGCCGGTCGACCCGACGCTCGGCGATCGCGCCGACCTCGGCGGCGGCGATGGCGAGGAAGTCCGCGGCGAAGCCGAGGGGCGCGCCGTGGAAGTTGCCGGTCGACTCGACGCGGCCGTCCGGCAGCACCACCGGGTTGTCGACCACCGAGACCAGTTCCCGGTCGGCCACCGTGCGGACGAAGTCCAGCGTGTCCCGGGCCGCCCCGGCCACCTGGGGGGCGCAGCGCATCGAGTACGCGTCCTGCACCGCGTGCGCCAGGTCGTCGCGGTGCGAGTCCATCACCCGGGAGTCCTGGAGCAGCCGGTGGATGTTCGCGGCCGAGGCCGACTGCCCGGGGTGCGGCCGGATGGCGTGCAACTCCGGCAGGAACGGCCGCTCCGAGCCGAGCATCGCCTCGATCGCGAGGGCGGCGGTGACGTCGGCCATGGTGAACAGGTGCGCGGCGTCGTGGATCGCCAGCAGCAGCATGCCGAGCATGCCGTCGGTGCCGTTGATCAGCGCCAGCCCCTCCTTGGCGGCCAGCTCGACCGGCTGCAGACCGGCCCGGCGCAGCGCGTCGGCGGCGGGGATCCGCTCGCCGGCCGGGCCCAGCACCCAGCCCTCGCCGAGCAGCACCAGCGCGCAGTGCGCCAGCGGCGCCAGGTCGCCGGAGGCGCCCAGCGAACCGTGCTCCGGCACCCACGGCGTCACGTCGTGGTTGAGCAGGTCGACCAAAGCCTCGGCGACCAGCGGCCGGACCCCGGAGCGGCCGAGCGCCAGCGAGCGGACCCGCAGCAGCATCATCGCCCGCACCACCTCGCGCGGCATCGGCGCGCCCACCCCGGCGGCGTGCGAGCGGATCAGCGCGTGCTGGAGTTCGGCCCGCCGTTCCGGCGCGACGAACGTGTTGGCGAGGGCCCCGAAGCCGGTGGAGACGCCGTAGACCGGCCGGCCGGCGGCCTCGATGCCGTCCACGATGGACCGGCTGACGGTCATCGCGTCCACGGCGGCCGGGTCGAGCACGACCTTGGCGGTGCCGCGCGCCACGGCGAGCACGTCGGCGGGGGAGATCCCGGTGGGCAGAATGGTCACGGTCGTCATTGCGGCACTCCGTTGCGCAGAACCTGGCGGATCAGTGGCACACCGGGCCGGTAGGCCAGATGCAGGTGGGACGGGGCGTCGAGGATCATCAGGTCGGCCCGCGCCCCGGGCTTGAGCACCCCGACGTCGTCGCGGCGCAGCGCCCGCGCACCGCCGGCGGTCGCGGCCCAGACGGCCTCCGCCGGGGTCATCCGCATCTCGCGTACGGCGAGCGCGATGCAGAACGGCATCGACGAGGTGTACGACGAGCCGGGGTTGCAGTCGGTCGCCAGCGCCACGGTGACGCCGGCGTCGAGCAGCCGGCGGGCGTCCGGGTACGGCGAGCGGGTGGAGAACTCGGCCCCCGGCAGCAGGGTGGCCACGGTGGTGGTGTGCAGGCTGTCGGCGCACATGCAGTCGTGCCGGCTGGACGCCAGCGCGTCGACGTCGGCATCGGTCAGGTGGGTGCAGTGGTCGACGCTCGCCGCGCCCAGCTCGACGCCGAGTTGGACGCCCGGCCCGGGGCCGAGCTGGTTGGCGTGCACCCGTACGCCCAGCCCGACGGCCTGGCCGCAGGTCAGGATCGCCCGGGTGTGGTCGGCGTCGAAGGCGCCCCGCTCGCAGAACACGTCGATCCAGCGCGCGTGCGGGGCGGCGGCGGCCAGCATCGGCCCGCACACCAGCCCCACGTAGTCGTCGGGGCGGTCGGCGTACTCGGCGGGGACCACATGGGCGCCGAGGAAGGTGGTCTCCTCGCTGACCTCGGCGGCGATCGCCAGCGAGCGGGCCTCGTCGGCGACCGTGAGCCCGTACCCGCTCTTGATCTCGACGGTGGTGGTGCCCTGCCGCATCGCCTCGTCGCGCAGCCGGCGCACGGTGGCCCGCAGCTCGTCGTCGCTGGCTGCCCTGGTCGCCCCGACGGTGGTCCGGATGCCGCCGCCGGTGTACGGCTGCCCGGCCATCCGGGCGGCGAACTCGGCGGCCCGGTCCCCGGCGAAGACCAGGTGGGCGTGGCTGTCCACGAAGCCGGGGAGCACCGCGGCGCCCCCGGCGTCGATGCGCCGGTCGGCGGCCGGCGCGTCGCGGGCCGGCCCGATCCAGGCCACCCGCCCCTCCTCGACCAGGAGGGCGGCGTCGCGCCGGACGCCCAGCGGCCCGGCCTCGCCCCCGAAGTCGTTGGTCACCAGCTCGCCGATGTCGTCGACCAGCAGACTGCTCAAGACGTCACCTCCTCGATCGCCGCGGTCAGCTCGGCCGGCACGTCGACCGTCAGGTGCCGGCCGTCGCGCACCACCGTCCGGCCGTCCACCACGACGTGCGTGACGTCCGCCGCGCCCGCCGCGAACCACATCCCCACCGGCGGCACGCCGGCCGTGCGCGGACTGTCCAGCCGTACGGTCACCAGATCGGCGCGGGCCCCCACCGCGAGCCGCCCGGCGTCGCGCCAGCCCAGCGCGGCGTGACCGCCCACGGTGGCCGCGTCGCGCAGCTCGGCGGGGCTGAAGTGGCCACGGCGGCGGGTACGCAGTCGCTCGTCCAGTTCCACCGCGCGGGCCTCCTCGAAGAGGTCGATCACGGCGTGGCTGTCGCTGCCCAGGCTGAGCGGCAGCCCGACGTCGGCCATCCGCCGGGCCGGGCCGATCCCGTCGGCCAGGTCCCGCTCGGTGGTCGGGCAGAGGCAGACGCCCGTCCGGCTCTCTCCGAGCAGCGTGAGGTCGCCCCCGGTCAGGTGGGTGGCGTGCACGGCCGTGGTGTCCGGGCCGAGCGCCCCGTGGTCGGCGAGCAGCCGGGCCGGGGTGCGGCCGTGCACCGCCCGGCAGGCGTCGTTCTCGGCGGGCTGCTCGGACAGGTGCACGTGCAGGGGCGCTTCGTGCCGGTCCGCCCACCCGGCCACGGTGGCGAGCTGCCCGGCCGGCACCGCCCGCACCGAGTGGATCGCCGCGCCCACCCGGGCGTGGTCGCCAGCGGGCGTGAACGCGTCGGCCCGCTCCGCCCAGCGCAGCGCGTCGCCGTCGCCGAACCGCCGCTGCGGCCCGGCGAGCGGCTGCCCGTCGACCGTGGCGGTGAGGTAGCAGGTGTCCAGCAGGGTGATCCGGATCCCGGCCTGCGCGGCGGCCTCGACCAGCGCCCCGCCCATCGCGTTCGGGTCGGCGTACGGGGTGCCGTCCGGGTTGTGGTGCAGGTAGTGGAACTCGCCCACGCAGGTGATGCCGGCCAGCGCCATCTCGGCGTAGACCGCCCGGGCCAGGGCCAGATAGGAGTCCGGGTCCAGGCGGGCGGCGACCGCGTACATCCGGTCGCGCCACGTCCAGAAGTCGCCGCGTCCGCCGTGGGTGCGCCCACGCAGCGCCCGGTGGAAGGCGTGCGAGTGCGCGTTCGCGAGCCCGGGCAGGGTCAGCCCGGGCAGCCGCTCGGCGTCGGCCAGGACCTCGACCCCGGCGGTCGGTGCGCCGTCCCCGACCAGCGGCGTGACGGCGGTGATCCGCCCGTCGGCGGTCTCGATCAGCACGTCCGGGGTGGGCTCGGCGTGCTCGGGCAGCCAGGCGTACTCGGCCAGCCAGCGGGTCGCGGTCATCTCGTTCGCCCCCTGTCGAGCTGCCCCGTCCATGAGACCACCGGCCCCGGCGTCCCGGCCGTCCATCGCGCGTCCCGGCGGGGCCGCCCCGCCGCCGGCGGGATGCTCACCGGCATGCCAGCTCCTCCAGGACCCGGGCCAGGGCGGTCACCCCGGCGGCGCAGTCGGCGTCGGTGGCCGACTCCGCCGGGGAGTGCGAGACCCCGGTCGGGTTGCGCACGAAGAGCATCGCCGTGGGCACGTGCGCGGCGAGCACCCCGGCGTCGTGGCCCGCCCCGGTCGGCAGCACCGGCGCGTCGAGCAGGGCCGCGAGCCGGCCGGCCAGGCCGCCGTCGAAGGCGACCAGCGGAGTGGCCGACTCCTCGGTCAGCGCCACCTCCGTACCGTCCCGGCGGGCCCGCTCGGCGGCCTTGGCGCGCACCGCGTCGACCAGCCCGGTCAGCGTGTCCGGCTCGGCGGCGCGGGCGTCCAGCCACCCGGTCACCTTCGACGGGATCGCGTTGGTCGCGTTCGGCTCCACCGACACCCGGCCGACGGTGGCGTGGGCGCCGCGCAGCCGGGCCTCCTTGTTCGCCGCCAGCACCGTGAAGGCGTACGTCAGCATGGGGTCGCGGCGGTCGGCCATCCGGGTCGTACCCGCGTGGTTGCCCTCGCCGGTGAACTCGAAGCGCCAACGGCCGTGCGGCCAGATCGCGCTGGCGACCGCGACGGGCGCGTCGCCGTCGACCAGCGCGCGGCCCTGCTCGACGTGCAACTCCACGAAGGCGGCGAAGCTGCCGACCAGCTCCGGCCGGGCGCCCGCCGGTCGGGCCCCCAGCGCCTCGGCGAAGCTCACCCCGGCGGCGTCGCGCAACCCGGCCGCGCGGTCCACCGCGATCTCCCCGGTGAGCAGCCGCGACCCGAGGCACGGTACGCCGAACCGCGCCCCCTCCTCCTCGACGAACGCGCCGACCACCAGCGGGCGGGCCGGCGCGACACCGGCCGCGCGCAGCTCGTCCACGGCGAGGAACGCGCTGACGATGCCGAGCGGCCCGTCGTACGCCCCGCCGTGCGGCACCGAGTCGAAGTGGCTGCCGGTCAGCACCGCGCCGCCGGCCGCCGGCTCACCCCACCAGGCGAACAGGTTGCCGTTGCCGTCCTCGGTGACCGGCATGCCGCGCCGGCCGGCCTGGTCGCGGAACCACTCCCGCAGCCGCAGCTCCGGCTCGGTCAGCGCGTACCGCAGGTAGCCGCCGCTGCGGTCGTCCCGCCCGATCGGCGCGATCTCGTCCCACAGCGTCCGGAACCGGTCGGTGAGGTCGGCCTCGGCGAGGTGTTCACCACCGCCACCGACGTCGCGCCGCTGCACCGTCACGCGGCACCCCTGTTGTTCGCGACTGCGGGGCTGCGCTGCGCTGCACTCCTCGCGCTCACGCGGCACCCTCCGCCATCGGCACCCGCACCCCGGTGGCCTCCGCGACCTCGCGGGCGGCGTCGTAGCCGGCGTCGACGTGCCGGATCACGCCCATCGCCGGGTCGTTGGTGAGCACCCGCTCGATCTTCTGCCCGGCCAGGGCGGTGCCGTCGGCGACGCAGACCTGCCCGGCGTGGATCGACCGCCCGATGCCGACCCCGCCCCCGTGGTGGATCGACACCCAGGACGCCCCGCTGGCGGTGTTGACCAGCGCGTTGAGCAGCGGCCAGTCGGCGATCGCGTCGGAGCCGTCGGCCATCGCCTCGGTCTCCCGGTAGGGGCTGGCCACGCTGCCGCAGTCCAGGTGGTCCCGGCCGATCACCACCGGCGCGCTCAGCTCACCGGAGGCGACCATCTCGTTGAACCGCACGCCGGCCTTGTCGCGCTCGCCGTAGCCGAGCCAGCAGATCCGCGCCGGCAGGCCCTGGAACGCGACCCGCTCGCCGGCCATCCGGATCCACCGGGCCAGCGACTCGTTCTCGGGGAACAGCTCCAGGATGGCCCGGTCGGTCGCGGCGATGTCGGCCGGGTCGCCGGAGAGCGCCGCCCACCGGAACGGGCCCTTGCCCTCGCAGAACAGCGGCCGGATGTACGCGGGCACGAAGCCGGGGAAGTCGAAGGCCCGCTCGAACCCGCCGAGCTTCGCCTCGCCCCGGATCGAGTTGCCGTAGTCGAAGACCTCCGCCCCGGCGTCGAGGAACCCGACCATCGCCTCGACGTGCTTCGCCATCGACGCCCGCGCCCGGTCGGTGAACTCGGCCGGCTTCGCCGCCGCGTAGTCCCGGGCGTCGGCCAGCTCCACCCCCTCCGGCAGGTACGACAGGGGATCGTGCGCGCTGGTCTGGTCGGTGACGATGTCGACGGCGACGCCCCGGCGCAGCAGCTCCGGGAAGACCGTGGCCGCGTTGCCGACCACGCCGACGCTCAGCGCGCGGCGGTCCCGCTTCGCGGCGAGCGCCCGCTCGACGGCGTCGTCGAGGGAGTCGGCGACCTCGTCGAGGTAGCGGTCGTGCACCCGACGGTCCAGCCGGCTCCGGTCCACGTCCACGATCAGGCAGGCGCCCCCGTTCATGGTGACCGCGAGGGGCTGCGCCCCGCCCATCCCGCCGCACCCCGCGGTCAGCGTCAGCGTGCCGGCCAGCGTCCCGCCGAACCGCTTCGCGGCGACGGCGGCGAACGTCTCGTAGGTGCCCTGGAGGATGCCCTGGGTGCCGATGTAGATCCACGAGCCGGCGGTCATCTGCCCGTACATGGTCAGGCCGAGCTGCTCCAGGCGGCGGAACTCCGGCCAGGTGGCCCAGTCGCCGACGAGGTTGGAGTTGGCCAGCAGCACCCGGGGTGCCCACTCGTGGGTGCGCATGACGCCCACCGGCCGACCGGACTGCACCAGCATGGTCTCGTCGTCGCGCAGGTCGGTCAGGGTGCGCACCAGCGCGTGGTACGACGGCCAGTCCCGCGCGGCCTTTCCGGTGCCGCCGTAGACCACCAGGTCCTCGGGGCGCTCGGCCACCTCCGGGTCGAGGTTGTTCATCAGCATCCGCAGCGCGGCCTCCTGCGGCCAACCACGGGCGGTGCGTTCGGTGCCGCGCGCGGCGCGGACGGGCTGGGACATCTCGGGTCTCCTCTCAGCCGAGGAACAACTGGCGGCGGGCGGCGGACGCCTCGAAGGCCTCCAGCCGGCGTTGGGTGTCGGCGGGGTCGGCGTCACAGATGGCCTGGAGCAGCACCATGGCCAGGGTCATCGGGGCGGTGTGCAGGTCGAAGACGAGCTGCGCGCCGACCGCGGCGGGCAGCACCACGTCGGCGTGCTCGGTGGCCGGGCTGACCGGCGAGTCGGTGATGGCCACGACACGCAGGCCGGCGGCGCGCGCCTCGCGCAGCGCGTCCAGGGTCTCCCGGGGGTAGCGGGGGAGCACGAAGGCGAGCAGGGCGCCCGCCCCGGCCGCGGCGGCCTGTTCGAGGCGGTCGGTGAGCAGGCTGCCGCCGTCGTCGAGCACCCGCACGTCGGGGTGCACCTTGGCCGCGAAGTAGGCGAAGTACGCGGCCAGCGGCGCGGCGGCCCGCAGGCCGAGCACCGGCAGGGGGCGACTGGCGGCCAGCAGCCGCCCGGTCTCGGCGATCCGATCCCGGTCGGCGAGCTGCCCGGCGAGCCGGTCGAGGTTGCCGATCTCGGCGCGTACCGCCTGCTGGAGTTCGTTGCCCGCGCCGGCGGGGCCGCCCGGCGTGCCGGCGGTCAGCTCGCGCAGCCGGCGGCGCAGCGCGGGGTAGCCGTCGTGGCCGAGCGCCACCGCGAAGCGGGTCACCGACGGCTGGCTGACCCCCGCCAGCTCGGCCACCTCGGCCGCCGACAGGTACGCCGCCGTCGGCGCGTGCTGCACCAGGCAGTGCGCGATCCGGCGCTGGGTCGGCGTGAGCCGGACCCCCTGGAACAGGTCCAGCACCTGCTCGGTGGGCGCCACGACAGCTCCTTCATTCACGCTGCGACTCTATGCATGAAAACTTTCACATGGCAACCCGTCGTCGCGGAGGCCCTGCGGGAGCCGCCCGTCCCGCTGAGTGTCGGGCCAGCGACCGGCAGGGGAAGAGTTGGCCCTGCCTCGGTACTATCCCCACGGCAGTTGAGCGGAGGAGTGCACATGCAGCCGGAAGGCCCCTACAGGTTCACCCACATGCTGGGCGGATCTCCGGTCGGAAAGGCCTGGGCTGCCATCGACGGACAGGGCCGCCTCGTCACCGTGGCCGTCCTGGACGCCACCGTCGCCGCCGCCCCCGGGTGGCGGGAGGCGTTCGCGGGAATCGCCAACTCCCTCGCGCAGGCACAGGCGCCGAACGCTCTGCCGTACACGTACGCGGACTTCTCGGCCGCCTCGCCCTGGGTGGCGTACTCCTCCGAGGTGGGTCCGGGGGCCGAGAAACTCTTCCGGGCGCTCGGCGTCGAGTACGAGCCCGCGCCGGCCGCCGCGCCCCCCGTCTCGGCCCCTCCCCAGCAGGTTTCCGGGGTCCCGCACCCGGTGTCCGGGGTCCCGCACCCGGTCTCCGGACTGCCGCACGTGCCGTGGGCGATGCACACCAGCCCGGTCTCCGCCCAGCCGGCGTCGGCGGCCCCGCATCCCGTTTCGGCCGCGCCCGCCTCGCCCGCCGGGGCCGACACCGTGGCCTCGGCGGCGCCGGCCGCCGACCCGGCCCAGCCGCAGGCCGCCCAGGGCGGTCCGGTCGAGGTCCCACCGCACGACCCGTTCGCCGCACCGGTCCGTCGGATCCAGTCCTCCGGCCCGCCACCGCGCCGCACCGGGCGCTGGATCGCCGTCGCCGCGCTTCTGCTGGTGGCGGCATTGGGCGGCGGAGTCGGGGCCTGGGCGGTCACGGCCGGCGGCTCGGGTGAGCCGGCGAGTCGGCCCACGGCCGCCTCCACCGCCTTCCCGACCGCCACCCCGGTCAACCCGGGCCTCAAGCCCTGGGCCCAGGCGGCCCTCTACAGCGCCGAGGAGCGGGCGCTGGCGACCGCTGCGCCGTCCATGGTCTTCGTGGAGGTCATCTTCACCGGCTATGTCAGGAACAAGCAGAGCAACGCCCTGCTGCGGGAGGCGCCCGTCACGTTCAGCCGGCGCTGCAGCGGGTTCGTGGTCAACCACGACGGACATGTCCTCACCAATGGACAGTGCGTGCAGCCGACCGAGGACATCGTGCTCGCGGGTGCCCTCTCCGCCCTGGCCAACGTCCTCGTCAGCGAGAAGGAGCTCGGCGCCGCGGACGTGCCCGGCTACACCCGGGCCAGGATGAAGACGACCCGTTTCACCGGCACGGAGGCCACGACGGCCCCCGAGGTCAAGATCTTCGGGCAGTTGAACGCGGCCAAGGGAGACGTCACCGACAGCCCGGCGATCCCCGGCACCGTCGTCCAGACACTCAGCCTGGAAGAGGGAAACCTCGCGTTGGTCAAGCTCGCCCAGCAGAACCTGCCCGCCGCCGAGCTGAACCCCTCCGCCACCGTCAGCCCGGAGACTCCGCTGCTGATCCTCGGCTACGGCACCACCGACGCCAGCTTCCGGTCCGCCACCTACACGGTGCTGTCCAAGCCCGTGCGGGTGACCGGAGTGGACGCCCAGTCGCCGGTCAACGCGTACCGCATCAGCGAGGACATCGGCCTCTACTCCCGAGGCGGGATCGCGATCGACCCGCAGGGTCGCGTCGTCGGGTTGCTCGACAACGACATCCTCCGGCCCGACAAGGCCAACCGGCTGGTCGTGCCGGTCTCCACGATGACCGGTCTGCTCGACGCGGCGGGGGTGCAGAACAGCCTCGGTGAGGCCGACACTCTCTACCGCTCCGGTCTGGACGCGTACTTCGCCGGCGACGAGTCCACCGCGATCTCCCGTTTCGACGGCGTGACGGAGAAGTCCCCGGTCAACCTGCTGGCGCAGGCGTACCGTCAGGCGGCCGTCGACAGCGGCGGAGGCGAGGGTGGCTCGTCGGACCGGCCGGCCTGGGCGGTGCCGTTGCTCGTCGCCTCCGGTGTCGTACTAGTGATCGGGCTCGTGGCACTGATCGCGATGGTGTTCAGCCGACGGGGGAACCAGGCGTAGGGCCGAGCCCGCCGCGTACCTGAGGACGTTGGCCGGTCCGGGCCGGCGGCCCCGCACCGCGTCCTACGGCCGGCGTCCGCCCGCCCCGGTCAGCTGGGGACCGAAGCGCGTCCGCAGCACGGCCAACGCGAACGCCCAGGGCAGCACGAGGGCCGCCGCCAGGTCGACCCAGCCGCCGTTCGGACCCGTGCGCAGAACCCACAGCACCGCCGCGTGGCTCAGCACGACAGCCATGCCGCACGCGGCGAGTCGGCCGACGACGCGCGCCGCGGGCACGCCGACGCGTCCGTCGAGAGCCTCGGCCAGCAGAATGAACCCGCAGCTGAGCAGGGTCGCGGTCAGCACACCGAACACCGGTTTCCCGAAGTCGCCGGCCTTGATGTCCAGCGAGCCGCTCGCACCGATCAGCACCAGACCGGCGCCAGCCGACACCATGCCGGCGCCCATCCCGGCCGACAACCGCGGCCGCAGCTGACGCAGGTGGCGACCGCAGAGCACGAACAGCAGGCAGGCCGGGACGAGGAACACACCAAGGGGACCGGCCGTGACCACGTCCGGGGCGAGGTAGGCGGCCAGCAGCCCCACCAGGGCCACCCCCCAGCTGACGGCCGTCCCGAACCGCTCCAGCCACCGGTAGGCGACCGCGATCAGGAACAGCACCGAGATGAACCAGAACGCCGAGAACGGCCGTACGGCGGCGGTGCCGCCGTACAGCGCTCCACTGAAGGCGTCCGATCCCACGCCACCCTTCACCGCCGCCACGGCCGCGAGCATCGCGAGCAGGAGCACCAGCCAGGTGAGGTACGGCACGCCGAGGGTCTGCCACCGTTTGCGCAACTCGCCGCCCATCGGGCGGCCGGCCGACCAGAAGTAGCCGGTGAGGACGAAGAACAACGGGACGTGCCAGGTGTAGATGGCGGCCCGCGTGGTGTCGTCGATCCAGACATGGCCGACGACGACGGCCGCGAGTCCGACGATCCGGAGGGTGTCGATCCCGACGGACCGGGTGCCCACCGTGGGCGTGGAGGTGGTAGCGGCCATGGCGCGCATCATCGCAGACAACGACGATCGGTCATGTCGCGCCCCGTGCCGACCGCCGAGCCTCCTGACGGGCGCCGACGATGACGCCTGGGGCACGGTGCGGCCGCGGTTCCCGGGCGCGGACGATCCGTCGCCGCGCATCGCATAGCCTTGCCGCGACGAACCGCCCGACCAGTGGAGGTCCGAGGGTGTCCGATCCTCTCTCCCCGTTCCAGCGCCTCCGGTCCGTACCCCGGAAGGTCTGGATCGCCGTGGGGACGGTCGGGCTGCTCGTCTGCGCGCTGGCGGTCGTCGCCTGGCCCCCGTCGCCGATCGGGACACCGCAGGCGGCGTGGTCGACGTCCGGCGGCGACCCAGCGCGGCCGACGGTCGCCCCGGTGGACGGCACGAGCTGCGCGGCGAACGTCCCCGGCATGGCCGACTTCACCCCGGTCGCGGCGGTGGACCTGCCCGTCCGCGCGAACTGGGCGAACCGTAACCCGGCGTACGCGTTCGACCGCACCGCCGAGGTGGCCCGCGGCTTCGACCGGGTCGGCTACTGCCTGGAGCTGACCGGCCCGGCCGGCCGGCAGTGGGTGTGGACGGCGATGGCGCCGTTCGCCGCCGACGCCAGCCGCCTCGGGCTGCCGACTCGGCGCGGCCAGATCGTGCGGCAGCGGGTCAGCGATCTGGAGATCGCGTCCAACGTCGAGGGTCTGACGGCCGGCACGGGGCTTCCCGGCTACCTGGAGATGTGGCCCAACTCGTACAACGCCGGGGCGTCCGGCCAGATACCGGGCGCCTCCGACGGCCGCTTCGACGCCGACGACGACCTGCGGGGCGCTCTCGGGTACGGCTCGTTCCAGGTCCACCTGGTCGCCCCCACCCGCCCCTCCAGCGTCCCGCCGCAGACGGTGTTCGCGGTCAACGGGTTCACCTCGCAGAAGAACCCGTTGTCGGTCGGCATCGGTACCGCGCCGGACGGCCACCCCGACTGGACGCTGTCCGACAACGCGGGTGCCTTCACGGAGCGACGGCTGACGGTGTACGCGCGGCCGTCGGTGCTCACCCTCGACCAACATCCCCGCGACCGGCAGTTGTACCCGAGGGATGCCGAGAGCGGCGCCGTGGTCCCCGTTGTCGGCAAGGTGCACGACGCCCGGGTCAGGGCCGTACGACTGAAGGTCACCAGCGGGGCCGAGGGGTGGGAGGACACCCTGCCGGTCACCAACGGCGGTGACTTCACCTTCCGCCGGCGCATCGTCGCGGCGCTACGGGAGTACCGCTTCGAACTGCACGTGCTGGGTGACGGACTGAGCCGAAGGGTCGGCCTCTGGGACGGCGTCGTGGCCGGTGATGTCTATGTCATCCAGGGCCAGTCGAACGCCGTCTCGGCGAAGTACCGGGGATCGTCCGCGGGGGAGGAGTCCGCCTTCGTCCGCAGCTACGGATCGTCCACGGCGGACCGTACGTTCTCGGCGTCCGACCGGGGGTGGAACTACGCGGTCAGCGAGGCGATCCGGCAGCCCGGCTCGGTCGGCCAGTGGGGGATCCGGATGGCCCACCGGCTTTCGGACACCTACCAGGTGCCGGTGGCCGTCCTCAACGGCGCCGAGAACGGGAAGACCATCTCGTTCTTCCAGCGCAACGACGCCAACCCCGGCGACATTGCCACCAACTACGGTCGGCTGCGGCAACGCCTGACAGCCGCCGGGGTGATCGGGCGGGTCAGGGCCGTGCTCTGGTACCAGGGCGAGTCGGACAACGACAACGCCACCAGGCACGTGGCTGGCGTCACCGCCCTGCTCAGCGACTGGCGGCGGGAGATCGGCATCGACATCCCCGGCGGCAGCCGGTACTACGTCTTCCAGGTGCGGACCTCGCCCTGCGGTGACAGCAGCACCGGACGGCTGCGGGAGGCCCAACGGCGGATGCGCGACAGCCTCGGGGTCACGGTGCTGTCCACCAACGGCCTGTCCGGCCACGAGGGCTGCCACTTCGCGTGGGAGCAGGGCTACCGTGAGCTGGGCGATCGGGTCTTCAGCGTGCTGGCCCACGACCTGTACGGCGGCCCGGGCGACGGGGTGGCGTCCCCCGACCCGCGGGCGGCGGCCTTCGCCAACGCCGAGCGCACCGAGGTGGTCGTCCAGTTGCGCGACGACGACCCGCTCACGGTCCAGCCGGGGGCGCAGGCGGACTTCCGCATCAACGGCAGCACCGTCACCGTCACCGGCATCGCGTACCGGGACGGCGGCCGACTGGTGCTGACCCTTTCCGGCCCGGCCGCCGGCGCGACCGGCGTGAGCTACCTGGGCCACTCCGGGGCGGGACCGTGGATCGCCACCTCGACGGGCGCCGGGCTGCTGGCCTTCCACAACCTGCCGATCGCCGGCAGCGCTCCGCCAGCCGCCGGCTCCTGAGGCTGACGGCACCGCGCTACCGCGGCACCGGTTCAGGCGGCGGGTCGGCCGGGCCCAGCCGGACGGCTCGGTGACCAACGGAGACCGCGCGCCCGATCGACGGCTGTCTAGGACGCCAGTCGGCGTCGCGCCGCCCGCCGGCCGACCGGCCGGTCGGCCGCGTCAACGGGCCCGGAAGCGGGGACCGGATCCGCCGTGGCGGAGGCCGAGGTGGTCAGCATGAGCGCCACGTAGATCCACGACAGCCCGTCGACGGAGAGCGGGTTCCAGACCACCTCGGTGAACGAGTAGACGACGAGCAGCACGACGGGCGCCTTCGCGGAGAAGGCCCGGCCGTCGGTGACGGGCCCGTGCAGCAGGGTGGCCGCCCAGAGGCCCCAGAGGGTCAGCGCCACCAGACCGCCGGAGAAGATGACGAGGACGTAGCCCGAGTGGAAGAAGTGGGTGGGCGCCTCGCCGATGTCCCGCAGGTAGTACCACTTGGACACGCCGGCGCCGGTGGCCTCGGCGCCGGCGATGTACTCGCGGGCGGCCATCCAGATGTTGCCGCGGTTGCTCAAGGTCGTCTTGGACGCGCTCCACGTCAGGTAGGTGGCGAGCCCGAGGGCGGACACCACCAGGGCGACGCAGAGGGCGAAGTTGATCCGGAGGAACTGCCGCCGCCGTTCGAGGACGAGGCTGCCGAGCACCCAGACGCCGGCGGCGGCGATCGCCAGGTAGCTGGTGCGGGAACCCGTGGCGACGATGATCAGCAGGCAGAAGGAGGCCGTCGCCAGCAGTTCCAGCCGCCGCATCGCACACAGGCTGGCGACCAGTGTGAACGACGCGAGCATGGCCACGTAGTTCTCGGAGTCGTAGAAGCTCTTGAACAGGGCCCCCGCCACCGAGCACTTCTCCAGCTTCCCGGCGGTGCAGGCCCGCCACGCCTGCCCGGTGAACAGCGTCGGGATCGTCATCACCGCCAGGACGGCCAGCCCCGTGAAGGCCAGCGCCCGCGTGTTCAGGGCGGTACGGCGGGACAGCAGGACCAGGGCGAGCAGCAGCAGCCCGGAGGCCGCGTACGCCGCGATCCGCGAGCCGTACAGGCCGGCGCCGACGAGGCTGTCGACGGCGAAGCACCAGGCGAGCAGCGCGCCGATCATCAGCAGCGAGATCCGGAGCCAGATGTCGGCGGGGCCACGCAGGCTGCGGCGGCCCGAGACGATCAGCCACGCCAGCAGGCAGAGCACCAGCAGCCCGATGAGCGCCGAGCTGCGTTCCCCGGCGAGCACCGGCGCGGCGTTCGTGAGCACCGCGAACCCGATGAGCGCGACTGCCACGGCGCCTTCGCCGAACGACGCGGCGACGCGCCGCCGGGCGCGTACCAGCCAGACGGCCACCGCGACACCACTCGCCGTCAACAGGAAACCGAAGAGGCTGACCAACTCAGACCCTTTCACTGTCCGTCGCCGCGCGGGCGCCCGGGTGCCGGCGGAGCGAGGCGAGGAGGCAGCCCCACAGCAGTATGCCGAGGAGCGCGTCACACACCAGGCTGGAGACGACGGCGCCCTGCCAGCCGTAGGCCGGGATGAGCCAGACGTTGAGCCCCGCGTTGACGACGCCGACCGCGATCTGGCAGACCGTCCGACGGCCCTGCATCCGGCTTCCCGACAGGGTGTCGGCCGCGAGGTAGTGGATCGCCTTCAGCACGAGCAGCGCGCTCAGCCCCTGGAGCGCCGTCTCGGCCGCCGCGAACTCGGCCCCGAAGACGTACGGCATCACCCAGGCGAACGCGACGAGCGACAGGCTCGCCGGCACCGCGAAGCCGAGGTAGCGCGGCAGCAGCCGCCGGGTCAGCGCGAACGCGGCGCGGGGACCGTCCCGCCCGGCCTCGAAGAACTTGGGGTAGGCGACCGCCGCCATGGAACGGCCGGGCGTGTAGGCGAAGTCGACCACCCGGTACGCCGCGGCGTAGATGGCGGCGCTCTCCGGCGTGCTCAGCCGCGACAGCATGACCTTGTCGAGGTCGTTGTAGACCGTCTGGGCCGACAGGCCGACGGCGAAGAGCATCCCTGCCCGTGCCTGCGCGAATGCGCCGCGGCTGTCGAACGGGAACCCTCCCGATCCGCGCAGCCCGTACCCGATCACCAACAGGCCGATGACGGCGGAGAGCGCGGCCGACGTGACCGCCCAGGTGCGCAGCGTCATCGGGTCCGGGCCGGCCAGGCCCAGGGCCACCGCCCCGGCCAGCCGCGCCACGTGCAGGACGGCGGGGATGACCGACGCGACGAAGACCCGGCCCCGGGCCTGGACCGAGGCCGCCACCACCTCGACGAGACGCCACGCCACCAGGTCCGCGAAGGCGAGACAGGCCACGTCGACCACGCTCACCTGGGCGCCCCAGATGGCCACACCCGCGGCGGTCACCAGCACCGTCGCGCCCGCGCCGAAGACCGTGGACAGCAGCAGGCCCCGGGCGAGGTGCCGGGGCCACTCTGCCGGCGAGTCGGCGTAGTTCTGGAAGATCAGGCTCGGCGCGCCGGCCGACGCGAACGGCGACACCAGGGCGATGAGCGCGGTCACGCCGACGAACAGCCCGTAGGTGCCGATCGGCATCTCCCGCGCGAGGAGAACGAAGAGCACGCCCTGCGCGACGGTCCGCAGCAGCGTGCCGGTGAAGAACTTGCCGGACTTGCGGAGGAAGCTGTCCCCCCGGCCCCCGACGGCGGACCTCCGCCGGTGCGACCCCGGCCGTCGTCGGCGGTCGTCCTGGTCCTGCGCCGGGCCGGCCGTTCCCTGAGCCAGGGTCACCGCTGCAACGCCTCCACCCACTGGCGGCTGACCTCGGCGGGATCGAGCGCGGCGCAGCGCGCGTGCCAGGCCTTCTCGAAGTCGGCGGGGCCGGGGCGCCCGCCGCCCTGCGTCAACCTCAGCACCGTTTCGGCCAGGGCCGAGGGGGTGGTGTCCGCCGCCAGCGCCCCCGGCACCAGAGCCGGGATCAGCTCGTCCAGCGCGGGCACCGGCAGAGCGGCGACGGGCAGACCGGCCTCGGCCGCCTCGACCAGGCTGAACCCGAATGTCTCGGCCCGCGAGGGGTGTACCAGCAGGTCGGCTTCGGCGAGGAGCCCGCCGACTCCCGGCACCCTGCCGAGGAACGTCGCGCGCCCCTCCAGGCCCAGGTCACGCGCCTGCGTCCGGAGCAGCTCCCGCTCCTCGCCGTCGCCGGCGAGGGTCAAGTGGTAGTTGTCGGGCAAAAGGGCCAGGGCGGAGAGTGCGCAGGAATGGTTCTTGTACGGGCGGAAGGCCGCGGTGGTGAGGAGCTGGATGCGCCGGCGGTCGACGACGTCGCGGGGCGCGACGAACGGACGCGGCGGCAGCGGGTTGGTGATCGTGACGACCGGCTGCCCCGGCACGAGCTGCCGGACGGTCCGCGCGACGCCCCCGGAGACCGCGACGACGAGCCGGGGGCGCAGCGCGCCGACCCGGGTGATCCGGGCGAGCGTCCGCACCCGGCGGTCGATGCGCAGCCGCTCGGGCAGCAGCGAGTGCTCCCACGCGACGAAGCTCCGCCCGGCGCCGGCCAGCGCCGCGCCCACCGGGACGCTTCCCCACAGCCCGCTCGCGACGATCTCGACGTCCGCCGGCAGGGCCTGCAACCGTCGCCGCAACGGCGGGACAGCCTCCATCAGCCGGGTGATCCTGGAGCCCAGGTTGAGGGTGTCGATGCTGAGGTCCTCCAGGCCGGCCGGGACACCCCGCGACAGGACGGTCGCCGAAACCTCCACGCCGTGCGCCTGGAGACCACGGATGAGCAGGGCCGCCGCCAGCTCCATGCCGTAGAGGGGCTCCAGTTGGGGCAGCACGAAGTGCAGACGCATCAGTGGGCTCCGTCGGTCGGCAGTGAGCTGGCGGACGCACGGGACTTGCGCATCGCCACGCGCTCCAGGGTGGCACGCGGCACGAGACCGAGCGCGGCCAGCACCGCGTTACGGGCCGACGGGGCGGAGTTCCGCCGGATCGCACGCACCATCTCCCGTACGCCTTCGCCGTCCCTGGCCTGGAGGGCGTACCGGAGGGTCTGCGCGGCGATGAAGTCGGAGAACGTCTCCGGCGACCACACCCCTTCCCACCGCTTGGCCCACTGCCACGACTGCCGCCAGTCGGCGCGCGCGGAGATGGAGCCGGGGCTGCCGACGGTGTAGACGGCGGTGGCCTCCTCGACCTGCACGATCGTGGCGCCCGGGATGCGGGCGGCACGCACCAGCCAGTCCCAGTCCTGGTGGCGCGGCAGCGTCTCGTCCCACGGGCACAGGGTGGCCAGCTCGTGGGTCGTGAGCAGCGTCGACGTGGGCAACGACTGACGGCCCACGCCGAGGTGCCGACGGCGGAAGAGGTAGTCCTCGGGGAGCATGCCCTCGGCGATCAGCGTCTCCGGGGCGGCCGTCGGCAGCGGCGCGGCACCGGCCTTGCGTTGCAGGATCCGGGACGACACGACGGGCCGCCTGCCGGCGGCTGCCAGGCGGTCGACGACCGGCACCTGGACCGCGAGCTTCGTCGGCAGCCAGGCGTCGTCGTCGTCGAGGAACGCCACGTGACTGCCCGGGGCGGCGTGGGCGACCCCGAGGTTGCGCGCGTGGGAGCCGCGTCGTCCGCCGCCGGTGCAGACGATCTCGTCCACCTGCCCCCGCAACTCCTGCACGGACGCGGGTATCCCGGCCGTGTCGCAGACGACCACGATGCGTACGGACACCCCCTCCTGCGCGCGGGCGGACAGCACCGCCTCGGCGAGGCTGGGCCTGCCCGTGGTCGGAATCACGACCGAAACGTCCGGCATCGACTCTCCAAGCGGTCGGCGCGCGGTCGACGGCGAGCGCGCAGAAGGGGGGACAGCAGGTGGTGTTGCGGGGCGGGTAGCACTCGTCGATCAGTCTGGCCGGCGGTTCACCGGCCCCACCAACCGGTCAGCGACCACCGCCGCGGAAGACCTCGGCCACCGTGCGGATCAGCACTTTGGCGTCGAGCCAGAGAGACCAGTTCTCGATGTAGTAGTTGTCGAACCGGGCGCGGTCGGAGATCGGGGTGTCGCCCCGCAGGCCACTGACCTGTGCCAGCCCGGTCAGCCCCACCGCCACCCGGTGGCGCATCGCGTAGTTGGGGTACTCGGCCGAGAACTTCTCGACGAAGTACGGCCGCTCCGGCCGCGGTCCGACCACGCTCATGTCGCCGCGCAGGATGTTCCAGAGCTGCGGCAGTTCGTCCAGCGAGGTGCGACGCATGAAGCGTCCGATCGGTCCAACCCGCCGGTCGTGGGCGATCGACCAGTTCGTCTGCGACTCGCGTTCGTCCACGGGACGCATCGAGCGGAACTTGATGATGTGGAACGGCTTGCCGTGGCGGCCGATCCGTTCCTGGTAGAAGAAGATGCCTCGACCACCGTCGATGAACGTCGCTATCGCGCAGAGCGCGAGCACCGGGCTCAGTACGAGCAGCGCCGTGGCGGCGAAGACGATGTCCGAGGCGCGCTTGAGTGCCCACCGGGGGCCCGACAGCGTGATGTCACCGACCTTGACGATCGGGATCGCGCCGATGTGGTCGCCGTGCGAGCGGGAGCCCCAGAGCCGGGGCACCGCCCACAGGTCGCAGCTCGCGCTGCCCGGACGGCGGAGGAACTCCATCAGCGTCAGTTCCGGGCAACTCGGGTCCGCGATGATGAGCACGTCACACTCGACGATCCGCACGAGCTGTTCGAGCTGGTCCAGGGTGCCGATCAGCGGGAGCGCCGTCGGCGCCTGCGGGGGCGCGGAATCGACGCAGCCGACGAAGCGGAGCCCGTACTGGGGGTAGCGCCGGAGGAGGCGGGCGAGTTCCACGGCGATCGGCCCGCTACCGATGATGACCGCGTTGTGTTCCACCCACCGACGCTTGCGCGCGATGGTCGCGAACTCCCGGGAGAAGGCACGCCCGACGAGGACCAGCCCGGCCGCGAGGGTCACGCCGCGGGCGAAGCCGCCCACGTACGCCGCGGAGTCGTGACGCAGGGCCGCGATGATGGTGACCACCGCCGCGCAGGCCAGCAGGCGTCCGCAGAGGCTCGGCAGCTCGTCCAGGATGCTCACGTGGCGGCGGGCGCGGTAGAGCCCGCCGGCAGCGAAGACGGTCACGGTCAGGGCCGCCATGGCCAGCGTCCCGCGCCAGTACTGCTGGGTGAGCAGCAAGGGTGTCAGCAGGGCCGCGACGTCGACGGGAGCCGTCATCATCCAGGCCCGCAGCCCACGGGTGCGCGTGGACGCGCGGGAGCCGGCATAGGGCAGCACCGCCGTCACGTCGAGACCCGGACGCGACGTGCCGTCGTCCACCTGCCCACCTGCCGGCGGAGCCGACCTCGGCGTGGCGGTCGCGCCGGCGTCCTCGTCGGCCACCGTCGTCACCACGCGTCGTGCCAGCGCGTCATCGAACCACGCCGCGGTGGCGTCCGGGCCCGTCGCCTGTTGGCTGGACATGGTTGGTCCTTCCCCCGTTGACTGCCCCGTACGTTGCATGACAGACCCGAGGCGAACGAAGGATACGACCGAGGCGGTCGCCTCACCAGAGCCGGTACGTCAGTCCGACCTCCTACTTTCCGGTGCTCAGGATCTCCGGCACCGCGTCCCGCCGCACCGCGTCGTAGAAGGTCTTCGCCTTCTCCGTGTTCGCGAACACGACGCTCTCGCTGCCCACCCGTCCCGTGCCCTTCGTCGGACTGGTCATGAAGACGAGGTTGCTGCCGCGCAGGCCGCGCAGGTCGGTCGCCATTCCGAGCAGCGACATGTCCTCGTCCACCGACACCGCGTTCGACGTCGCCTTCACGAACGAGTTCAGCTTGCCGGGGTTCGTCACGATGCCCCCGGACACGGCCCGGTCCAGGATCGCCTTGATGACCTGCTGCTGGTGGCGGATGCGCGCGAAGTCGCCATCGGGGAACTGCTTGCGCTGCCGTGAGTAGTCGAGCGCCGTCTCACCGTCCATGCGCTGCATGCCCTGGCGGAATGTCCGGAACGGAGGGTGGATCGAGGTGAAGTTCTTCTCCGAGTTGACGTCGATGCCGCCCAGCGCGTCGATGATCTCCTTGAATCCCGCGAAGTCGACCATCATGACGTGGTCGATCCGCACGCTGGTGAACTTCTCGACGGTCTGCACCATCAAGGGCACCCCGCCCCACGCGTACGCGGCGTTGATCTTGGCGTCCCGGCCGCCGTGGTTGCCGTCCTTGGCACGGGGCACGGCCACCCAGGTGTCCCGGGGAATCGAGATGAGCTGGGCGCTGGACCGGTCCTTCGGCAGGTGGGCCAGGATGATCGTGTCCGTGCGGGAACCCGACGTGCTCTCCGGGTCGCGGGTGTCGCTGCCCAGGATCAGGATGTTCATGGCGCCCTTGGCCACCGCCTGCGGGCGGCCCTCCTCCGGAACGCCCGCGAAGGCGTCGACCCGCTCGATGTCCGACTCCACCGAGCGCAGGTAGAGCCCGCCCGCGATCATGCCGGCACCCCCGAGCAGTGCCACCACCAGCAGGCTGATGAGGGCGATCCGCCGCCATCGACGACGCGGCTTGCCATGCCTTCCCGGCGGGGTGTCGGCGTTGTCAGCGACGGGGTCCTGCTCGACGAACTGGTGTGCACCTGGCATGGCGCGATGCTACTTACGCAAGCGAGTGCGCGCGTACCCTCATCCGCTCCGGGGATGGCCCCTCCTCCTACCGGTCAGAACGCTATGGAGACGGCTGGCCCTCGTGCCCCCGCCGTCCAAGCCCATGGATGAAACTTTTTCGCGGCTGTTTCCCTTCGCCTGGTAGAACCCTCTCGTGGACGCAACGAAGCTCCGGCGAGCCATCGCCCGCACCCCCCTCGCCCCCGTCGCCGCCTTCCCCAAGCGCCTGGCCCGGGTCGCCCGCCACGACGCCAAGGTGCTGCGCACGTCGGCCCGGTGGCTGTTCACCTCCCGGGAGCACCACAACTACACGTACGAGCTGACCAAGCTGAGCCGGCACCACCTCGCCTGGTTCGTCAGCGTGGTCTGCGACGTGCCCGTCAAGCAGGTCCGCGCGTACTTCGGCGAGATCGAGTCGGACGACGTGCTGCGCCGGCACATCGAGTCCGCCACCGCCGGCGCGGCCCGCCGGGGCCTCGCCGACCGGCACGTCCGCTACGCCCGCCGGATCGGCTGGTACGCGATCGTCCGCGCCACACGACCCCAGCACGTCGTGGAGACCGGCGTCGACAAGGGGCTCGGCAGTTGCGTCCTGGCCGCCGCGCTGCTGCGCAACACCGCCGACGGGCACCCCGGCCGGGTCACCTCGCTGGACATCAACCCCGAGGCCGGTTACCTCGCCCGGACCGCGCCCTGGTCCGAGGTGGTCGACCTGGTGATCGGCGACTCCATCGCCTCCATCGCCGCGCTGGACCGGCCGGTCGACCTCTTCCTGCACGACAGCGACCACAGCCGGGCCCACGAGAAGCGCGAGTTCGAGGCGGTCGAGGGCAAGCTCGCGCCGGGCGCGATCCTGCTCACCGACAACGTGACCGCCACCAACGTCCTCGCCGAGCACGCCGAGCGCACCGGCCGCAAGTTCCTCGCCTACCGGGAGACCCCGGCCAACCACTGGTACCCGGGGGACGGCATCGGCGTGGCCTGGTGACCGGGCGAGGCTGAGCCGTCGGCTCGGCTCGGCGCGCGGGCGTGGGCGGAGCGGTCGGTCAGCGCGCGGGCGCGTGCGGGGCGGTCAGGTCGAGCCACATGAGGATCTCGTCGCGGTCGTCGCCGGGCGCGACCCGCAGGGCGCCGGGCAGGCGCCCGATCTCCCGGTAACCGAGCCGCCGGTAGAAGCGGTCCAGCCCCAGCCCGTCCCGGACCGTCACGTGCAGCGCCTCCCGGCCCAGCTCGCGGCCGAGGCGCTCGGCCTCGCGCATCAGCGTCAGGCCGTACCCGTGGCCCTGGGTGTCCGGGTGGACCATCACCCGCTTCAGCACGCACCAGTGCGCCTTCAGGTTGAACCGGTTGTCGCAGAAGATCAGCGCCGCGACGAGGCGGTCGCCCGCGTACCCGAGCAGGAGGCGGTCCGGGCCCTCGACGATGCCGGCGAACGTCGGGTCCGCGGTGCGCCGCACGTCGGCGGCGGTGACCGGCGGCACGAAGCCGACCGCCCCGCCGGCGTTCGTGACGTCGACCCAGAGCGCGACGATCGCCTCGCGCAGGTCGGGGGTCAGTTCGGGGTCGAGGACGAAGCGCAGGGTCACCGGGCCATCCTGACCGCGCGGGGCCCGCGCCGACCCGCGATCGTGACGCGTCCGACAGCGCAGCCGGTGGTGCGGGCGGGGTGGACCCCGAAGTGCGGGAGGGGGGATTCGAACCCCCACGTCCTTTCGGACAATAGGACCTAAACCTACCGCGGCTGCCGTTACGCCACTCCCGCCGACCCGCTGAGTCTAGAGCGTCGGGTCACGACGGTGCCGAGCCCGCCTCGCCGGGCGCCCGCGGGGAGAACCCCCCCCCCCCCCGGGCAGGGGGGGCACCCCGGCCGGGTCGGGGACGGGCAACCGTACCCCGGGTGGGCGATGCGCCCC
>NZ_JBFAVI010000057.1:0-37719 GCF_040679695.1 Micromonospora sp. NPDC052213 | reverse complement strand
CGCACGCGCGGGGGTCTTCCGGCCACCGGCCGCTGCTGCTGCGCCGGGTGCGTGTCGTCCCCGCACGCGCGGGGGTCTTCCCCTGGGAGCATCTATGCCGGCCCGCGCCCGCACGTCGTCCCCGCACGCGCGGGGGTCTTCCGGTGCGCCCGCACTGGGTGACGGAACCGATGACGTCGTCCCCGCACGCGCGGGGGTCTTCCCTCGCCGTTGACGAACGCGTCGCGCAGCAGCACGTCGTCCCCGCACGCGCGGGGGTCTTCCCGTCATCGACCCGATGATCGACATGGTGGGGTCGTCGTCCCCGCACGCGCGGGGGTCTTCCGCTCGTTCCTGAACCAAATCGGCCCGGATGTGGGTCGTCCCCGCACGCGCGGAGGTCTTCCTCATGGCTTCAACGGCCTCCTTGCCCTAGATATGTCGTCCCCGCACGCGCGGGGGTCTTCCGATCCCCGGCGGGGAGGCCACCCTGAAGCGGTTGTCGTCCCCGCACGCGCGGGGGTCTTCCCTACTCGCACTTCGCCGACAGCCTGACCGAGCCGTCGTCCCCGCACGCGCGGGGGTCTTCCGGTCGGTCACCACGTCACCTCGCCGTGGAAGGTGTCGTCCCCGCACGCGCGGGGGTCTTCCGGGCGGCAGGAATGAGTGCCGCCGCACCGCGCCGTCGTCCCCGCACGCGGGGGTCTTCCCGCCCAACCCAAGGGCATCGTGGCGCGGGCGCAGTCGTCCCCGCACGCGCGGGGTCTTCCCGCCCGCCACGCTGCCTGCGCCACCGCCCGCCGGTCGTCCCCGCACGCGCGGGGGTCTTCCGAACGCCTCGGGGATGGTGGTCAGCTCGTCGCCGTCGTCCCCGCACGCGCGGGGGTCTTCCGTGGTTCCTTCGGCGTAGCTCGCGGAGCTTCCGGTCGTCCCCGCACGCGCGGGGGTCTTCCACCGCCGTTCGTGTCGGGGGTGGCCTCCCCGACGTCGTCCCCGCACGCGCGGGGGTCTTCCCTGGTAGGTGTGCTGCGGGGTCCGGGCCATCACGTCGTCCCCACACGCGCGGGGGTCTTCCCGGCGACTGCACGGCGCTGGTGGCTGTTGGCGTGTCGTCCCCGCACGCGCGGGGTCTTTCGGGGGTTATTCGTCCTCAATGGCCGGCCGGGTGCCGTCCCCGCACGCTTCCCACTACGGCGACCGGGTAGCTGCGCATCTGACGCTCCTTGTCCAGACCGCGAACTGCGGCGTGGGTAGCGATCGTGGTTGCGCTACGGATCAGAAGGTTAGGGGTTCGAGTCCCTTCGGGCGCACCAGATCGTAAGGGCTTGACCTGCGGAAACGCGGGTCGGGCCTTTTGTGTTGTCTGGGCCTTGTGGACGGTGGGTGTCACGTGGGTGCGATGTGGGTGTCGCCGTTTGTGCCGGCTTTCCGTCGTGCCTCGGCTTCCTGACCTGCCGGCATCGTCGGTGCGTGCAGCCCGGAGTACGCACGGTTCACCCGGGACCTGCTGCGAGAAGTGACCACCTGAGGATCCCATGCGGCAGTGGCCGCGGCTCTGCCGGCTGACCGGCACTGCCACCCCGGTCCTGGCTAGACCCAGGACACCAGGCGGGACCAAGCCGTCGATCCTCGCGCTGATCGCCGAACGCGAGAGGCCGCAAGACACTGCTCAGCCTGGCCGCCACACCGATCCGGCGACACCCGCTGCCGCGACCGTCGCCAGCCCCGCCTACCAGCAGATCCTCGCCGTCTCCACGCCACCACCGACGGGATGCGCACCAAGGGCATCTGCCACGCCCTCGGCACCGGCATCACCGCCAAGGACACCGAAGGGCTATGCGCCAAGCTCAAACGACTCGTCGCCCGCCAGATCCTGGCCGAACCCGAACCAGGGGTTCCCGGCGCCTGGGCAGCGGGAATTCCGGCTCAGATGTCGGCGACTTCACCGGTCGACGCTGCCGCATTCACGGGTCGAAGCCGGCTCATCCTGGCTGCCCCGGCGATCAGGCTCAGGCTGCCGGTCAGCGCGAGCGCGATGACGCTGACTGCCAGGGGGTTGGCGATCTGGTTGGCTAGCGGATACATGTAGTCGGCGGCGAACAGCACGCTGGCGGTGTTCGGGTCCGGGACCATGCTCAGCACGTTGTCCAGGGTGTTCACCCCGCAGGCGATGAGAGCCGGTAGGCCGAGCAGCAGGATCAGCCGCCGGGTCGACCGTGGGGTCCGGGCGACCCGGTGAGCCATCGAGGTCATCCCCTGCCACACCAGGATCAGCCCGATGACGAACCCGGCGACCGCGCCGGCGAGCACACCGCTCGGCTCGATCGGATAGGCGCTGACCGTCACGCCGGTCTGGTTGTCGTATCCGGACACGCGCAACAGCACCCCGTCCCGGTGTGCCCAGAAGACTCCGCTCGGGCTGTTCACGTCGGCGCGACCGTTGTCGCCGCCCTGGCTCAGGGCGCCGGTGCGCCAGCCCGCACTCGTCAGGTGCTGGTGGGCATCGGCCAGGACGGTCGGTGTGTCGGCGATCTGCTCGTATACCCGGCTCTGGCCCATCGGCGCCGGCCGCCCGCCGTCCCAGCCCTCCTCAGGGAAATTCTGGAACTCGCCATACGTCCGGTAGGCGTAGGCCATGTCGAGGAGGTCGTCGCCTGGGAATTCGTAGGCGAACGAGGCCGGCCGGCCGACCAGATCGTCGCTGAAGGCGGCAAGATCGGGTTCTTCGGGGTTGGCGAACCCCCAGACGGCCAGGGCGCCGGCCCCGCTGAGCACCACGGCCGCCCAGATCGCCACGAGGCCGGCCGCGAGCCGGCCGATCCAGGTGGGCGGCACGAACCGGCACCGGAGACCATTCACCAACAGTTGGGCCGCCTCGCCGCGCGACGGCCGGACCTGCCCCGGCTCGGCCGCGTCGAGCAGGGTGGTGAGGATTTCCAGCCCGCGTTCGCGCCGGTAGAAGCCGGGGTAGGCCCAGAGCAGACGGCGGTAGGAGCGCTCCAGGTCAGGCATGCCGAACCCCCCCGATGAAGGCAAACGCCTCGCGCAGCCGGGAGGCGGCCACCTGAGCGTTCGACTCGAGCCGCTCCACTGCGGCTTCGAGCGCCGCACGGCCGTCGTCGGACAGCACGTAGTAGCGACGCAGCCGGCCGCCCACGGCCTCCTCCCGGTCGACGACGATCAGGCCCTCCGTGCTGAGCCGCTCCAGCGCCGCGTACAGCGTCCCGGCCTTGAGCTTGACGCGCCCGCCCGATAGTTGCTCGACGGCCTGGATGATCCCGTAGCCGTGCAGCGGGGTGGCGCGCACCAGCGCCGTCAGGATGAAGAACGTCGGTTCCTGCATCGCCATGGCCTTCACCATAGACCGTCTCTATATACAGTTGACCTATATAGGGACGATTGCTGGCGTCGGCCGTTTGCCTACATCACGCGAGGCTTCGGCAGGGGACTGCTGATCCACATCTCGACACGGCAGAGGTGGTGGCGCGACCGGGTTGGGCGTTGGGTGTCACTCGCGGGTCAGTCCCGGTGGCAGCGCGTCTTCGTCGGGTCGGACCCGGTGGGCGTTGGCCAGGGGGTCGCGTTGGAGGGTGTGGATCAGCGGTTCCGGGCCGCCGACGCAGGTCCAGGTGTCGTCCCAGAGTGCGGAGACCAGCCATGATCGGTCTGCGGGGAAGAACAGGTCGGGTAGCGATCCGCGGGGGTGGCGTATGTGACCACCGGTGCGCCAGGTGAGGGCTTGCTCGGGTCCGGCCTCGACCAGCACGTACGGCCAGTTCCAGTAGAGCGACACCCTGGGGGCGTGGGGAAAGACGACGTCATGGGCGCCGGTATCGAGGTAAGCCAGCCACCACGGCTGGTCGGGGGTGTGCGTGATGAGGTCTTCGACCAGGGCGTGCTCGTAGGCGGCGGCGGTGACGTCGTCGGCCTGGTGCGTGGTGGCGTAGGCGTCGAAGATCGGCGGGATGGCGGTGGTGATCGAGATGCCGGAGGTGGTGTGACCGGCGATCCAGTCCACGTCGGCGGCGGCGCCGATGCGCCAACTCCGCCCGTCCTTGCTGACCTGCACACCACTATTCAAGTCGCTGCCGTGACGGTTGGCGTGGGAATAGGGCTGGCCGCAGGACGGCTACCTTCGCCACAGGCGTTAACGGTCGCACACCCCGCCGAGGCCAACGCCCGATTCCTGGGAGCCGAGGTGCGCAGCGGGCCGCGCGGCACCTGGGAGTTGTGGCCCAGCTCTTGATCGACAACTGGGTGTAAAGCCGGTTGGTGGACTACTGGTGCTCGGCAGGATCACGGCGCGGACGACAACCTCGAAGGACGCGTCGGCGCGGTGCTGCAGCCGGTGGACACGATACGGCTGCCGGCCTTCCACAGGGGTAGAAGCCGAAACAGGGCTTCGACGCGGTGCTCGACGGCCTATGCAAGATCGAAGACCCGGTGAAGCAGAACGGCGGGAACGGGTTCAGAAGGCCTGCCCGTGGAATTCGCGTGATCCGCCCCTCGTTTGCCAGCCTCGCGGTGGTGTTGCTGCAACGATGCAAGGCGTGGGATCCACGAACATGACGACGCCTGCCATCTCGCCCCTCGCTGGCGAACCGATCAAGCGCGCCGATGCCGAGCGGCTCGCGGGAGTGCTGAAGGCCTTCGCCGACCCGGCCCGGCTGCGACTGCTCAGCCTGATCCAGTCGTCTCCGCAGGGCGAGGCGTCGGTGAGTGACCTCACCGCGCCGCTCGGTCTCTCCCAGCCGACCGTGAGCCATCACCTGCGGATCCTTAACGAGGCCGGCCTGCTCGAACGGGAGAAGCGCGGCGTGTGGGCGTACTACCGCCTCGTGCCGTCCGCGATCGCGAGTATCGCCGACCTGTTGACGCCGCCCCGCAAGCGGGCGACGAAGAAGACCCGCTGACCGGCACCGTCGAAGACCGGCGCCGTGCCGGCTGACCGGCAACTACCCAACGCGTTCGGGCTCCTCAAGACCTCGGGCTGGGCCGACATGCATACCGGGCCGCAGCTGATGGGCCTCCGCGTTCGCTGTCATGTCGCGGCGCGCACCTGACGCTCTCCGCCCCCAGGCCTGATGTGCGGCGTAGTAGCGATCGTGGCTGCTCGGTGGCTGGTCGGACGTCGAGGAACCGACGCGGACGTGTTGCCACGCCTACGGATCAGAAGGTTAGGGATTCGAGTCCCTTCGGGCGCGCAAGATCGAAAGGGCCTGGCCTGCGGAAACGCGGGTCAGGCCCTTTTGCTGTCTGGTGCGACCATCATTTGATCAGGTTCAGCTCTCGGCTGTTACCGGCGGTTCGTCGACAGGAAGAACTGCGGCACGAGCCACGCCGGTGTGCAGTGCGCTCAGGAGCCATGAACGATCGGCGTTGCTCCGCGGCTTGGTGAAGTACACCAGAGTGGCGTCCTGTAGCAGTGATTCGTCAACCTTGAGGCCGTTGGGAGTGGCAACGATAACGGGATATGGGCTGCTGTCGGCCGTAACCACTGGGGCCTTCGGCGGATCCTGCAATGTCCACTCCATTGTGCGGATACCGTGGGCGGCTAGGTGGGCCCGTACGTACTCGACCTCGGCACGCAAGGAACCGGTCACCACGATGACAGGGCCGAACTGACGCCTGTGCAGGACCGCCTCTGTCATCGCGGCCAGCCGTGGGTCTGGGCCGAGGCCCTCGAGAGAATCAACAAGGCTCCATGCCATATCCACGCGGCCCAGGTTGTCTCGGCTCGTTTCCTGGCCCCCACTGATCAGTTGCATTAATGCCGAGTGCAAAGCGGGTCGGCTGCGGATGCCATCTCGCTTTCTTAGCAACGTCGCCGCCTGCTGAAAGACCGAGCGCTCGGCGGGGCCGAGCGTCACCAAGTAGTCTTCTGGGCTGACGTGCCGCTCACCGCTCATGTTGATGGCCTCGGCCAAGGTGAGTTGGACCAGCACGGGATGGTGGAGCCATGAGGGCATACCCTCGTTTGGCTCACGGTCGACCACGATTGTCCGATGAGCCCGGTCGACGATGCTGATGACAGCGGGCAGCGTGGCGCTGTCGGGCCTAGGGAGGGCATCGAGAAGGAACAAGGCTAGGGGTAGCGATTGCAGCGCGAGCCGTACGGGACCGCGGCGGACGTCTAGCGTGGTTGTGAGGAGAACCCCGCGACGAGGCTCGGTCGGCGACAGGCTGGCAAGTTCCAAGGCGAGGTCAGGGTTTAGAAGACGCACCGGAGCGACGCCGTGGCTCCTGAGCACGATGGTCCACTGCTCGAGCAGGTCGCGACGCGACGACACAACCAGGACGAAGCCGGACGCAGCGGTGCGTGCGATAACGTCCGCCAGGGTCTGCGTAATACCGGAACCGACAGGTGCCCGCAGCACGATGTGGCGCGCGTCGCGGACGCGATCCAACCGCTCAGCAAGCAGGACATGAGCAGGTGCGCGAGCAGTCATTGCACCATCCTGACCCTGCGCTGCAGCCACACACGGGCGTTCATGACAAGGTCAACCTCATCCGGCGTCACCGCATCGCGAAAGTGAAAGACCTTGTTGCGCACGTCCCGCACGGGCTCAAGCATGGAGAACACCAGCTCGCGACTACTACCGAAGGTGCGGCTGAAAACCCGGCCGAAACGCTCGGGACTGTTGATGACGGAAACCAACTCGCCGAAGGTCAGGTCCTCCAAGCGCTCGGCCGGGTTGCCGTTCGCGTCTGTGGGCCGAACGGCGGCAACAAGTGCGCGGAGCTCGTCCTCGGTGGCGCACGCCCGTTGAGCCAGGTACCGCGTCGCCAGCTCGACGTCGCGCACGATCATGAACTGCCTTGTCGCGGTCCAGAGGTAGCTGTTCACATCGGCGGCAGTGACGACCGCAAGCAGCCGTTCCTCATCACCCACCAACACCGCCCCCTTCTGGTTGAGCGCCTCCAACGCGTCTTCGACCTCAGAGCCGGACCTGACGAAGGTCAGGTCTTCAAGGAAATCGCCGACGGGGTAGGACAGGGGGCTGTCCTGCCGGCGCACGATGCCAAGGTTCAGCGCGAGTGACCGATAGCTGAAGACGCCCACCACCACGCCGTTAGATGTCACCGGCACCTGATCGAAGCCATGACGGGCCATCATCGCGAGCGCGTCCGAGACCGGCGTGGCGATCTCGACAGTGGCCACCTCCTGATCAGTCGGCACCACTTGGCCTACACGCAGGAAGTTGTGCTGCGGCGTCGTGCGGCTCAGCCGTGCCACCTCCCCGGCAACTCACTGCTTCGCATCGAGCCTACTTGGGGCTGCCATACCGTTCATCCGCGGCCGGCCTGGCGGCCGCATGGGTCAACTAGCCCTCAGCCCTCATGCCAGGTGCGGCTACGTGCTGGCCCGGCTGAGCTGTCGGGATGACGCCGCACCGTGATCGACACGCATCAGGAAGTCGTCGGCCGGGAGCTATGGGGACTTCGTAGGTTGGCTACTGCTTCCGGAAGAGACGGTCGATGACGTGGGTCTGGTGGTTGCGGGACGGGCCGACCAGTGGCGCGGAGGCTCGCGTAGTCGCTCCGCCTTTGCCGGTCGGTGCCGGACAGTGAGTCCGAGCGGGGCGGGTCTGTTTCCACGATCATCGAGTCCGGCAGGTTGTGCTCGCTTAGCCCGAGTGCCGGGGGTCGGGCTCTTCGGCGACGGGGGCCGGTGCGGCCCGTCGTCGGCCGCTATTTCCCTATCTGTTCCTGTTGCCGGAAGTGGCCCCTACAAGGCGTTATCTAACGACTTTGCCGTGGGGGATGGGGCCTCAGCGGATTCGTAGCGGCGGCGCGCTGCCGTCTGGACGTCTTCCCGCCCACTGCTGCGCATCAATTTTGACTCACTGCCCGGCGGCATTGATGCCAGCTTCATCAGGTCATCATTGACGGGTCAACGAACTTAGCGGGGGTCGAGGTGGCCGCGGTACCGCCGCGTCGTGGCGCAGCGGGTGCGTAGCCGCTGATTGACGGGGTTGCGGAAGCCGTATGCGTCGCGGGCTACGGTCTTGGTCACGCGGTTGGTTGCCTCGGAGCCGGCGTTGGTGATCCCGGTGTGGATGAACGCCAGGATCTCCGGCCACCAGGTCTGCACGGTGGTGGCCAGACGCTCAAGCTCGGGCAGGCCGGACTCGACGCAGCGGCAGTAGAACCGGTAGAGCAGGTCGGCGACGTCTTCGCGGTTGGGGCTGGTGCGCGCGCGAGCCAAGAGGTCGCGCAGGTCCTCTTTGGCGTTCCATGCGGCCAGGATCGGTATCCCGATCCGTGGCGGCAGGCCCTTGAGCTCGCCTTCCAGTTCAGCGACCAGATCGCCGCTCATCCGGGCCGCGGCGCGGGTCAACCGGTTGCGCAGCTCCCATTCGCGATTGCCTTTGCGGCCGCGCCGACCGCGGACCTGCATGGTTACGCGGCGGCGGACCTCCGTCACGGTGGCGTTGGCCAGCTGGATCACGTGGAAATGGTCGACGACGAGTTGTGCGGCCGGCAGCGCGTGGCGGATCGCGGACTTGAACACCGTGGACATGTCGATGGCCACGAAGCGCACCTGCTCACGCCATGACTTGGGGCGCGCGGCCAGCCAGTCGACGACGGTGGCCGCGGTGCGGCCCTCGACCTGCCCGAGCAGCCCTTGTCCGCCTGACAGGTCGCAGAACCCCACGTGCCAGCGGTCGATCACGGTGTGCCACGTCCCGGTGGCCTCGTCAAACTCCCACTTCGGCCGACCGCGGCGGACCTCGTCGATTCCCAGGACCTCTACCGGTCGTGGCTGGGTGGGCAGGACCGCGGCGGCGTGCGCGGTGAACGCGGCGGCCACCACCGGCCAGGACACGTCGTGATCGCGTGCTGCCTGCATGATTGTGCGCCCGCCGTCGGCGACCGCGGCGCCGGTCGCCGACCGCAGCCGGCCGGTCAGCCGCTTGTGGGCCGGGACCGCGGTCACCGCCTCGGTGAACGAGGCGCGGGCACAGCCGGGCTCGTCGCAGCGCCACCGGCGCTTGAACCAACGCAGCTTGGTGGGGCGCCCACCCACGGGTAGGTCACGAGGCCGGGTCACCCGCCGCCCCTTCGACCGACGCGCCCGGGTTCCGCACTCAGGGCACCGCCGTGCTCGCTCATCAGCGGTGACCAGGTCCACTACCGGGCCGTGCGGCCCGTCGGCGACCGCGGTGACGGCCAGGCCGTCGAGGCCCAGCAGCCGGGTCGTAGCATCTTCCATGCCCGTGGCTCTTCACTTGTGAACGATCTTGCTTCGACAACAAGATGATCACTGAGAGTCGCGGGCGCCCTCACGTCAGGGGTCCAGTCTGGACAAGCGCCGCTATCGGGCAGCCGACCCAGCCGACTTGTTGAGCCCCGTTGAGATGGCGCGCGACGGCCTTGCTCACCTGGTCGGCACCCTCGGAGCCGACCCAAGCAGGAGGAACCCATGACCACCAGGGGGCTTCTATGAGAATCTCACCGTTGGCGTTCAGAGTGCTCTATCGACTCCGCAAGGTGTATTGGCTAATCGCAAGGCCGACCACCCACGGCGTGAAAGCGTTGATCATTCGCTCGGTCGGCTCTGAACGAGTGCTCCTCGTCCGGCATAGCTACGGCGACCAGTCCCTGTGGAGCCTGCCTGGAGGCGGATACAGGCCAGCCCGGGAGAACCCAGAGCAGGCGGCCAGGCGTGAGTGCATCGAGGAACTGGGCGTCGAGCTGGAACCGTTCGCCCTCGTACTGGAAGAACACCTGACCACCAACGGCGGAAAACAGGGCCACTTGAAGATCGTCCGCCTACACGCGATCTCGGACGAAGTGGCCCCAAATGGGGAGATCTCCGAAGCGCGATGGACAGCTGTCGACCTTTCGGACCTACCTGGTAACCCGGCGGTCTCCAAGTGGGTGCACTCGGCACTGAAAGCGCATGCGCAGGGCCAGTATCGCAGCACGTAGCGCTCATGCTTGGCGACCTGCGACCCAGTAGCAGCTCACGGGCACGGCGTCGTTGCTCCGAGCGCGAGAAGGCACCGATGCTGCACAGAGGGCGCCTGACCCCCGCTAAGTTCGTTGAGCCCTCATCTGGCGACAAAGGGCCATCGACGAAACCTGACGTAAAGCCTGGACCTGCTGGTATCTATTGGGACCCGTGCGGACCGGACAGGCCTGGGGCGGACGGTTGATCAGCCCGATCATGTGCATAGACAAGCATCGGTCTACGGATCAGATGCTCGATGCGGTAGCCGGCCCACGTTCTCGGTAGTGCGGCAGAGCCCTCTGGGTGCTCATAATCGTCATTCCGGACCCGCCGCATCCGGCCGCAGCGAACCCGGAGACTCGCCGCGCCCCTGTTCGCGCCACTGCCCGGCGCCGCCAGCGCGCAGTAGGCGCTCCACCATCCGTAACGCCTCCGGCTCAGTCTCGAACTCCCACTGCAGCACCTTGCCCGTCTCGGTGTCACCGGCGCGGGCGACCACCGACCAGCGCGTGCGGCGGATGAGCCACACGTCCCGGCGCGCCAGACGCCCCCAGATCCCGTTCCACCACCGCCGGACCTCCTCATCCACACGATGATCGTACGCATGTTCGATAACGTGGCGGGCCGGGGTGGCGAATCAGCGGGGGAGTGGGTCACTCGCAGCGGTCTTCGGCGCCTCGACCGTACGGCTCGCAGCAGTCGGGGCGGTGCCGGTAGACCCTCAGGTCGCGGCCGTGCCGGTGGCTGTACTCGGTCGTGATTTCGTATAGGCAGGCCTGCCACATGACGGTTTCCCCGCTGCCGGGCACGACCTGTCCGTCACCTGGCCCGCCGCGCAGCAGCA
The DNA here is from genome assembly GCF_040679695.1 of Micromonospora sp. NPDC052213. NCBI lineage: Bacteria > Bacillati > Actinomycetota > Actinomycetes > Micromonosporales > Micromonosporaceae > Micromonospora > Micromonospora sp. NPDC052213. The sequence continues at coordinate 26,938 of NZ_JBFAVI010000057.1, read as the reverse complement.
CGTCCACCCATCGATGGTACGACCCCCGTGAGCGCGACGCGGCGCATGAGACTCTGCTCGCCGGAGCGGGCGGCGCTGCGGGCCCGACTGGTCTTTCGGACTGAACGCGTCCAGGGATCGCCCGTCGGTAGCTGCGGCGAGGGCTCCACCTTCACGTGGCACCTGGCCCAGAGCCGAGAGTGCCACGACCGTCCGTTGGCGCCATTCGTTGTCGCGGATCTGGGCCCGGCGCCGCCTGTGTCTCTCCCAGGATGACGTGGGGGTGGGGGATGAGCGGAGCGTGCGGCCGGCGTGGTGGGGACTGGAGGTGACTCCCGCCCGCCCGTGGGTCGGGGCCGGAGCGGAGCGGATGCTGCGTCGGCCGGTCGCGCCGATGCTCGCGGCGCCGGTCGACGTGGTGCCTGAGGGTCCGGGCCTTGTGCATGAGCCGAAGTGGGACGGGTGGAGGTGTATCGCTTTCCGGGAGGCGGATGGTGTGTATCTGCAGTCGCGGGCCGGCCGGAACCTAACCAGGTACTTCCCTGACATCACCCGCACGCTGCGGGTGTCCATGCCGTCGGGCGTGGTGCTCGATGGTGAACTGGTCGTGTGGGAGCGTGGCCGGACGAACTTCGCGCAGCTGCAGCGGCGTGTCGCGGCTGGCCGTGGCGTGTTGCGGCTGGCACATGACTGCCCCGCCCATTACGTGTTGTTCGATCTGCTCGCGGACGTTGATGGCCGGGTGATCCTCGACCTGCCGCTGTCGCAGCGGCGGGCTCGGCTCGAGTCGCTGCTCGCCGACGTGCCAGCGCAGTTGACCTTGACTCCGCAGACGGCCGACATGCGGCAGGTGGGGGACTGGCTGATGAACTGGACCGTCGCGGCGGGTATCGAGGGCGTGGTCAGCAAGCGCCTGGGCGGCCGGTACCTGCCCGGCCGTCGCGGCTGGTCGAAGTACCGCACGCGAATCGTCACGGAGGCGATCATCGGCGGGGTGACCGGCAGCTTGTGCGAGGCGGACACGCTGCTGCTGGGCCGGTTCGACCGGGTGGGCCGGCTCCGATACACCGGCCGCACGCACCCGCTCAACGTCGAGGGACGGCGGGAGTTCGAGGCGGTGCTGTCTCCGCTGCGGTTCGGGCGGCATCGGCGGGCAGCTGTGGTGCATCCGTGGCCGCAGCCGTTGCCGGCGTCGTGGTCGGGGCAGCTGGACCGGCCGGAGCCGCTGGAGTACGTGCAGGTGGAGCCGACGGTGGTGGTGGAGATTGAGGCGGACGTGGCGTTCGAGCACCAGCGGTGGCGTCATCGGGTCAGGGCCGTCCGGGCTCGCCCGGACATGTCGGTGTATGACGTTCCGCTGCTCCTCGGTGAGCAGGAGGGCTACTTCGGCGAGACGTAGAAACGAGGTTTGCCCACCGACTCGCGGCCCGGCGCCCCGAGCTCAGGCGCCAGGGTGGAGCCGGTGTCAACCTGGGGTCGCCCGTTGCACCTCGCTAGGGCTGCTGGGCACGACCATTCTGCCGGCGGTGGGATGCCGCGCTGGGTCGTTTCCACGGAGCGACGTGACAGCGGCGCCGTCCAACGGTGACGACGAGCGCTAGGCGGGAAACCCGAACCAAGATCGGTAGAGCAACCGGTGCCGTAGGCGAGGAACAGCTCGGTAACCGCTGCTCCCCACCACGTTGAGGGTTGCTGATGACACGCACGCCGGGCCACCGCTGCGCCGGGCGGTGCCGGGCGAGCCGTTGCTGGGAGGTGTGTTCGCTGACCCGGGTGGGGTTGCGCCGCCACACACCGTCGAGGAGGTCATACAAGCCATGGGGTGCGCAGACCAGAATATGGTCGTCGGGGCCGAGTTGGATCGCGACGGCGGTGGCGTACTCGGGCCAGGTCGCGACCGCCTCGGCGATGCTTTGGAACGGTGGTACCGGCGGGCCGCCGAACCGCTGCGGGTACCAGGTGTGCACGGCGGCCTGGTTCTTCGCCTCCCACGGCAGCCCAGTCTCCAGCACTGCTAGCCGGGCGGTGGCCTCCTGGTCGTTGTCCCGATTGAGGTCGGCGGGGTCGAAGAACGCGACGTCGACGTCCCGTACTGTCCGCAGGTCGAACCCGTGGCCGTAGCGGCTCCCCCAGACCAGGTCGCGGAGAACCCCGGCACCGATCCACGCGTCCGCCAGTCCCGACTCCCGCACCACAGCCAGTGCGCGCATCAGTGGTGGACTGGACCGCACCAGTTCCCGCAACTGGTCGTCGCGCCGGACCTCGGCTTGATCTTCCAGTCCATTGGGCCAGGCGGTCACGACTGTTCCTCCGCGTCGGGGTGGTTGTGGTGTAGACGTTGTGAGGTAGTCGCCCACGGATGTCGTGTATGGCACGTCCGGGTCGCCGGTGGCACCGACCGGAATGAAGAGCAGGTCGGCGTCGCGGAGCTTGGCAGAGTGACAGTAGACCGCGCGAGGTTAGCTGGCGGCGAGTGAAGCAAGACCAGTCCTCAGACTGGCGCCCACCTCGCAAGCCGCCTTGCCGAGCTGCACGCACCGAGACGCAGCTACCCGGCGTAGAGGCGTGCAAGAGCGGTGCGGATGGCCGGAACCGCTTCGGCGGGGTGATGGTCGGGGGGTAGGTGCATGATCGCCGCGTGGACCGATTCGTCGATGTCTTTGACGGTGAGGCCGTTGGGTAGGCGTTGGAACCAGCGGTAGCCGGTCGGCCGCTCTGGCAATCCCACATCGCGCAGATACGAGCTCGCGGCCTCATCGATGATCGCTTGATCATCCGCCGTGCGTGGTGGGAAGAATGTGTGCTCTCCGGTGCTGTCGCTGACGGTGACCTCGACATGATGTTGCCGGGTCTCTCTGCACCGGGCCAGGGTGGCGGGGGCGGCGAGGTAGCCGAGCATGGCATCCCAGCCGGATTCGCTCAACTCCCAGTATCGGCCATTCGAGGTGTCGATGGCGCGGTAGCGGTCGGAGATGTCCGGCGGTGGGCCGGGGAACGGCTGGGCCATGTCCCAGGCGTTGGGTGCGGCGCTGGTATCGGCCATGCTGCTCCTTGGGGTGCTTCGCTACGGAGAAGGATTGGTCGACCAACCCCTCGAACGGCTGAAGAAGGAGATCAAACGCCGCACCGGCGTCGTCGGCGTGTTCCCAACCCCGACGCCCTGCTCCGTCTCGCCGGTGCCGTCCTGCGTGGTCATTCCTACCTTGGTGGCACTGGAGTTTCGTCGAAGGTGGCTTCCGTGGCCGCGTGTGCGAGGGTGGCTTGGGTGGTGGCGGGTAAGCGTCGCCGACGCCGTCTCCTCGCAGAACTCCACGCGCTGGGAGGCGACAACCTCCGACCAGCACCCAACTGACCACCCCACCGTGCCAGCTTCTTTTCGAGTCAGATCCTGAACAAGCTGCGCTGCTGCCCACGTCGAGCCACCACGATCGTGCAGGCCATCCTCGCTCTACACCACGTCGAAGCCAACCGCTACGCAGGATGAAAAGAGCTCACTGGTGATCTCTTCGATGTGCGACACGTAGCCGGCATCCCAATCGATGACAGTGAAGGTGTTCGACAGCTGAAACTACCGGGGTCCCTGCGTCGCCACCAGACGCTGGCGGGGCGGCCGGCGCAGCGGGCAGTCGCCGCGATGCGAGTGCAGGCGCTGTCCACCAGGCGGGGTGCGGAAACGATGTCGTGCAGCCACGCGGCTGATACCAGCAGGTCACCCGGTTCGACCGTGACCGTCAGCTACGCGGCCCGCCGGCCGACACTCTGGGCATGGGGCCAACGCCGGTCCAGCCGTGAGGTGTCCAGCGGGCCAAAGCCCGCCCGATCACCGTCGACAACGACCAACACGACACCGCCAACACCAATCCGCCCTCGATCGCCGCCTGTTGTGGTTGCTGCAACTCGGCCTCGGGGGACCCCCATCCGAATCTGGGTCGTCGTGACGGGAGTGAAGTCGCCGACCACTGATTTCGGGTGCCGGTAGGCCTCCGTAATAGCGGCTCATCCACGCCCCCGCCGGCCGATCCGGATAAGGAACTCGTTCTCCTCTTCGAACACGTCCGTGTCGCTGAACTGCTTGAGTGCCCTGCGGGCGGCCCGGTCGAACGCGTCGAGGCAGTCGCCGAACAGATGGGGTGCCGCGAACGAGGTGGAGTACAGGTAGCCCAAGATGCTGTCGGCCGTCCAGGTGCGGGTGACCGGGACGGTGATCTCCTCGATCTGGTTGAACCGGGACTCCCGCATGATGTCGCTGTAGGGCCGGTTGTGGTGCTGGAACATGCTGGCACCGGCGCGGCGCTGCTCGCCGAGGAAGTCCTGAATCACCGAACGGACGGCTGCCTTCCACGGGCTTGTTGCTGTCCAGAAGCTGTTGTCCCCGAAGATCGCGACGGCACCGCCCAGGCTGACTTGGGCGTCGAGGCGGGATAAGACCGTTGCTTGGTCCAGCCAGTGGAAGGCCCGGCAGATTGTCACCAGGTCGGCTTGCCACCCCAGTGGCGGTAGGAAGTCCTCCGCCGTCACTTGTTGCAGGAGCAGGCATGCGCCGTCGGGCAGTTGCGGGCGTAGCGCGCTTTCGGCGGCGCTAAGCATGTCCGCGTCGTTGTCAATGGCGATGATGTCATCGAATCGGCAGAGTAGTGCCTCTACGACCAATCCGGTGCCGGTGCCGATGTCAAATAGGCGCCGGGGCGACCGTGCGGGGACCGCCCCGGCGAGGATGCTGGCCACACTCTGGGGAATGCCGGGCCGGTACTGCCGGTAGAAATCAACGGTCCCTCGAAACAAGCTCATGACCCCCTCCGTGTTGCCAACTCTGTCGATTTCCGGCTGGCTGCGAGAAGGTCTAATGCCACAAGCACGGCGTCGTCGGTAGGCCGTTCGAGCTCAGGCACGGCCCGGCCGTTTAAGACCCATATGGCAGTAGTTCCGACTACTCGGGCTCCGACCACGTCACCGTTCCCGTCGCCTCCGATTTGCACTATACGTACCGAATGGACATCGGTTTCCCGAAAGACGCCAAAGGATCACGGGGCCTGTTCGCCGGGCCGCATTGTTGTGGTGGGAGCTGATCAGTCAGGACCGTCGTCGGTATTGCAGCCCTGGTGCGCGGTCGAGGTCGAGGATGAAGCCGTCGGGCGCTGGCATCCTGCCGTCCGCCGAAGAGGTCGGGAGTGTGAGCATGTAGCCGTTCGCGGCGTATGTGGCGGACCCGGTGCAGGTGAGGCGGTCGAGGGTTCCCCGACGCCACAGGTACAGCGACCCCGCACTGCAGGTCAGGCGTACGGTGCCCGGCACCTCGTCGCAAACGTAGGTGCCGAGTGCGGTGTGAGGTGCTCTGGTGTCGACGCTATCCAGGGAACAGGCCTTGGGCGCGGGGTGGCTGCGCAGGGCGCGAGACAGGAGTTCACCGGGGTCGGTGCCGAGGTCGTGGGTGAGGTCGGCGAGGGCAGCGGCGGTCACCTGGTCGGCGGCGATTCCGGCGTGGTTGGACAGGCAGATGACGCGGAGCCCCGAGCTGGTGAGGTGGGCGGCTGCGGAGAACCCCTGTTCGTGGCCGTAGTGGAAGACGGCGGTGCGTCCGGGGCGAGGATCGGCGTACAGTCCGGCGCCATACGTGAACGGCGGGTGGTCGCTGGGCCGGTAGCCGAGGTGCTGTTCGAACGGAAACTCGTCGGCGGCCGAGCGGTGCCATTCGTGCCAGAGGTGGGCGAGCCAGCGGTCCAGGTCTGCGGCGGTGCACCACAGGGAGCCGGGGCCGGGCAGGGTGACCGGGCGTTGCTGGTGCTGCCATCGGCCGGCGACGGCCTGGTAGCTGGCGGCGGCGCCGGGGATCACCTCGCGTGGATCGGTCTTGAAACGGGCCGAAGTCATGCCGAGCGGGGTGAAGATCTGCCGGTGGGCGATCTCGTGGAGTCCGGTGCCGTGTGCGTACGTGAGGGCTTCGGCGAGGAGGAGGTAGCCGGTGTTGCTGTACAGAAAGCGGCCCGGCTCGACGGCCCGGTGCTGCTGGCGGTAGGCGAGTTGGAGCAGGTCGTCGGCAGTGTAGTGGTCGAGTTCGCGGAAGCCGGCCAGGGACAGCAGGGATTCGGCGTCTCGGATGCCGCCGCAGTGCTGGATGAGGTCGCCGACAGTGACGTCGGGGATGTGGAAGCGAGGCAGGATGTCGCCAACGGGCCGGTCCAGGGTGAGGAGGCGGTCGCGGGCGGCGTGGATGCAAAGGTATGCGGTGATCTGTTTGGCGACGGAGCCGATGTTGAAGGCGGTGTTCTCCCCGACGGGCGCGGCGAGTTCGAGGCTGGCCGATCCGGTGCGCGCCTGCGCCAGCGGACCGTCGGCGTGGCGGACGCACAGAATGACGCCGGGCTCCCCCGGCTGGTCCGCGAGGCCGGTCGTGATGGAGGCAGTCAGGGTGTTGGAGGGGTTCACAGGCTGAGGGCCTCGCGGTGGATGGAGTGCAGGCGTTCCCGCAGGTCGCGGTCGGTAATCAGGGCGAGCGCGCGGGCGTGGTCGGTGGCGGTGGTGGCGAGCAGTCCGCGCTGCCGGTCCAGGTAGGCGGCCAGGAACCGGCACAGGCCGCCGCTGGTCTTGGGCAGGACTCGAGCGGTGTAGATCATGGTGAGGGGGAAGGCGAAGCAGGCGTGCAGAAAGCCGAAGGCAGGCCGGTTCGTCTTCTTCCAGGGGGAGTAGAACGTCACCTGATCGCTGATCTTGCAGTCGGTGGCGCCCAGGGCGTCGTTGAGCCAGTTGTGGCCTGCCTCGTGGATCAGGTCGCGGGCCAGCACGACGGGCTCATCGACGTGGTCGCAGTAGACGGTGCCGGGAAGCCGGGTGATGGTCCAGCTGTCGAGGGTGTCGCCGAGCTGTTTGTGGCGCAGCAGGCAGACGACGACTGCGTGGCCGGCGAGAAGGTCAGCGAAGCCGTTCTGCGCGCCGGTGGCGTATGCGGCGGCGGCCAGTTCCCGCAGGTCCGGCGGGGCGGCGGTGGTGTCCGGGCCCAGTACGTAGTAGGGGGTCTCTGAGATCGCCGAGCGGGGCAGGCGGTCAAGGTCGGGGGCAAGGACGATGCGCGGGCCGACGGCGGTGGGTGTCGACAGCGCCGAGGCGTTCGCGTCCGGGTGGGCGCCGTACCAGCCAAAGGTGGCAGTCTCACCGGCGCGGGCGGCGGCCTCAGCACCTTCGAGGACGTGGTGGGCCAGGCAGTAATCGACGGCGTCCGTTTTCGGGGAGTCGGGGGTGCTGGCGGCGGGCTTAAGGACGGCGCGGATCCGGCGGGTGCGGTCGCGGTGGTGGGCCTGGATGGGGGCGAACGAGAACGGGATGGCGGGCGCGTCCACGGGGGGTCCTTCCGACGGGGCTGGGCCTGGGGCCGGCCCGTGAGGGGCCGGCCCCAGGAGGTGCTTACCGACGACCTGCCGTCGGTGTGGTGCGCGGCGTTCAGGCGTCGGTGCCCGCGGGTGCCGTGGTGCTCGCCGGGTCCTCGGTGGTCGGCCAGCCCTCGGCGGAGACGCTGGAGGTGTGGCGGGTGCTGCGGACGGTCTCGTCGTCGCCACGCAGGTCGTCCACGGCGGCGAGGAAGTCGCTGATCCGGTCGTTGTCCATGAGTGTGCTCGTCCTTTCCGAGACGGGGGTGGTGGGCCGTGCGCCTTCTGGAGCCGAGTGGTGCGGCGGCGAGCGGGCGGTGGGCACCGCGTCTCCTTCCGGTTGTTGGTGGGTCAGCGGCTGCGCCGAGCTGGCGTGGCGGCAGGGGTGGCCGCTTGGCGCAGGGCGTCGCGCAACTCGCTCATGGCGGGCCGGTCCTCGGGTGCTGGGGCGAGCGCCGCAGTGATGATCGGGCGGAGGCTGGCGGGTGCGATGTCCAGCCGGGAGGGGCCGTGGCGGGGGATGTCGGCGCACAGGTAGCGGTAGGTCAGGACCGCGAGGCTGAAGGCGTCAGCGGCTGGGGTGGCGCGGTCGTAGGAGGTGGCGTACTCCGGGGGCCAGTGCACCTCCGGGCCCCGGGCGGCGGGGCCGCGCGGGGTGTCGGCGCGGCGCGCGGCACCGAGGTCGGTGATCAGTCCGTGGCCGTCGTGGATGAGGATGTTCTCCTGGTAGACGTCGCGGTGCACGATCTCGCGCTCGTGCAGGCTGAGCAGGCCCTCGGCGATGTCGGCAAGGATGCCCAGCCCGGCAGCCACCTCGTCTCGGCTGCGGGCGGCAATGAGGTGGGGCCTGAAGTTGCCGCCGACGCAGTGGGGCATGGTGTACCAGTCGAACCGGTCAGTGCTGCCCTCCTGCAGCAGCGGCACGACGTGCTCGGCGCCCTGGGCGGCGCGGGTGATGGCGATCTCGTGGCGGAAGTCCTCGCGGGTCAGGGCCCGTTCGGCCTCCGTCATCTCCGCGTACCAGTAGAAGCCGTAGGCGGCTTTGCGGGTGGCCTCGTCGAGTTCGGCCAGGACGTGGTTGCTGCCGAAGCCGGCCTTGAGGACCACCGGTGGCGTCCCGTTGCGGCTCGGCCCGTCCGTGCCGCGCTCGTAGGGCCCCGGCCGGGTGCGCGGGCTGGCGAGCACCAGGGTGCTGGCGCGGGTGAAGCAGAGGAGGTCGTGGACGTGCCAGCCGGCGTCACGGAGCTGGTCAAGGACCCAGGCGGCGGGGTGCATGGGGTGCAGGTGCATGAGCCGGCTCCTCATATCCGCGCCGCCTCCGGGGCGGTATCGTGCAGGCGGTCCAGGCAGGCGGCGGCCAGCACGTCGAGGTCGAGGTCGTTGGCACACGGGTGGCGCAGCACGGACAGGCCGGTCGCCTCCGTCCACGCGTTGGCGGCCTGCTCGTACAGGTCGGCGAGCCGGACGGCGGTCGGCAGGTCCTCCCCGAAGCGGCGCGTCGTGGGCCGCTTCGACAGCCGGGCATGGCACAGCTCGGGCTCGGTGGTGAGCAGAACGGTCAGCTCCGCCCGCGCGGCCGTGACCTCGGCGAGCTGCTGGACGTAGTGAGCGACAGGACGGTCGTGCAGCAGGGCGAGCAGACAGGCGGTCGACAGGGTGAGCCGGTCGGCGACAACCGGGCCCAGGGACAGGGCGGGGGCGAGATTGTGGCGAGCATGGAGTTCCAGGTCGCGGCGGACCGCTGCCACCGCCCGCACGCCGCTGGCGGCCGGGCGTCCAGCCCGCAGGCCGATGATGGTGCGGGTGGCCTCCAGCGACAGCCAGGAGAACTGGCCGATGTGCCCGAGGCGGAGGTCCTCGCAGGCGGCGGTGGCCAGGAGCCGGTCGCGCAGCGTGCTCTTCCCTGCTCCGGCGATTCCCTCCAAGGTCAGCAGCATGCCTCGCCCCTAGTCCATCTCGGCGATCAGCCAGCTGATGAACTTCGCGACGCGGCCGCGGGTGACCGGTTCGGTGCCGTGGGTGAGCTGGGAGCCGTAAAGCAGGGCGGTGCCCGGGGCGGGGCTCACGCTCCACCGGGTGCGGGGCATGGCCGTATACCAGTCAGCGGAGTGGTCGGCTCCGTCGTTGGCCAGCCACATGCCGTCCGCGTAGCCGTGTCCCTGGGCGTTGTGGTTTAGGCGGGCATTCCACAGGCGGTCGCTGGAGGTGCTCTCGACGTAGAACGCGCCGCCGGCCTCAGCCTCGTGGACCACGACGCTGATGCCGGCGATCTGCCGCGGCCAGGCGAGCGGGTCGGGGGCGATGCCGTCGAGGTGGCAGGTGATGTGCTGGCCGGGGCCGTACTCGACGTAGGTCCACGGCCGGCAGGCGGTGATCGACGGCATGACGCGGGACAGCGCGGGGCGGGCGCGACCGAAGGCGTGCTGAAGCAAGTCCTCGGCGATGTCCGGGATCTTGGGGACCTCGATCCGGCCGGCCGGCTCGTAGACGGCCATGGCTTGCTCGTTGGAGTGGCCGGGGATCTCGTGGATGGAGGTGGCCCGCTGCGTGCCGAAGCGGACCCGTGCCTCCTCGGTGAGGAAGTCGTTCATCATGGAGGCGAGCCGGTCCCGCTCCTCGGTGTCGAGGAACCCTTCGACGCTGCCGACCGCGACGGTTTCGGCGATGTGGATCACGAGTCGGTCCTCCTCGTCTCGAGCACCCGGCGGACGTCGTCCAGATCGGTGCAGTGATTGAGCCAACTGGTCACGGGGTGGCGGGTGTTGGCGATCGGGTTGGCCCACAGGGCCAGCAGCTCGCCGGCCAGCGGCAGCTCCTCCGCGCCGGGCTGCGCCTCCAGCACGGTCAGCCGGTCCAGCGCCGGACACGGAGCAGCGTGCTGGGTGGCGAAGACGCGCCCCAGCCGGGCCGCCGCCGCGAGCCTGCAGGAGCGCAGGAGCGTTTCGGCCGGCTCGGTCCGCTGGTAGCCGCGGTACTCGGTCTGCGCCCATCCAGCCGCGACCGCAGCGGCTGCGGCCGCAACGCGGCAGGTGGCACAGCACGCGCCGTCGGTTTTCGGACACGGCTGATGGTGAGCCGGGAGGGCGGCGGCGACCTCGACGAGGGCCACCCAGGCGGAGTCCGCCAACAACTCGCCGACGGTGCCGCGGCCCGAGTCCAGGCCATGGTTGCAGCACACCGGACCCGGCCCGCGCGCCGCGCTGGGCCGGAGCGCGGGCTCGATGAACAGCGCGTGGAAATACACGATCCGCCCCAGCAACTGGTGGATCGTCAGCGAGTCCGTGACACTATCCACGCCGACCCTCCTCGACGGTCGGAGCTGTAAGCTGCGGTGCCGGGCAACAGCAGTCGCCGCCCGCAGTGGGCCGCTCGCCGCGCAGCGCGTCGGCGACGGCGCGGGTGGCCGCGTCCACGGCGTCGAAGTACGCCGGCCAGCTGTGCCCTGGGGCCGGCCGCAGCGCTAGGTCGAGCACGTGGCTCGTGTGTCCGGTGGTCTCGCACGTCAGCTCCGCCCGCCCGACGGTCACCTGCACCGCGGCGGGCAGGTCGGTGGCCGCCGCGCTGACCGCGCGGCACAGGGCAGCGGCAGCCTGCGCGTATTCGGTCCGGTCGCGAGGGAGGACGCCGACCCGGCGCTCGACGGGCGGCAAGTCGAGACCGGAATAGGGGTGTCCCTGACAGCTGTCGTACGTGACCAGGCACCAGTCCTGGGTGACGGCGTAAACCAGGGAGCGGACGCCGGCTTCAATCGCCTCCCGCCACTGGGGGTGGGCCGGGTCCAGGTCGTCGGCCTCGTGCACCCCGGGCAGGCCGACGGTGTTGATGTTGCCGTGCGCGCTGGTGTGCAGCCGCACAGGCGGACGGGGCGCGTTGGGGCGGTCCCAGCGGGCGAGGAAGGCGGCGACGTCGCGCATGCTGTTCGGCGTACGGGGGCGCCAGCGCACCCTGCGGCACCAGACACCCGCCGGGTGGGCGGGCTGGGCGAGGAGTGCGGCGGTGCCGTCGATCATCCGCATCCGGTAATCGCAGTAGGCGTCCTGGTCCCCGGCTTGGTCCTGACGCCAGCGGGTGGCCACACAGCCGCCGCCGCACGCGGACCGGTACGCGCAGGTGGTGCACCGCTCCATCAGGGCCTTGCCCTGGTTCAGCAGCGGCAACCGCCGCTGGGCCGCGACGACCGCGCTCTGCCCGGAAACCTGCTCCAGGCGGGTGAGCTGGGCCTGCGGCCAGGGCAGTTCGTCACAGCTGCCGAGCCGTCCGTCCGGGTAGAGCGTGAAGACGTGGTCGCACTTGAGGTTGGAGAAGTGGCAGAAGCCGGTTCCCAGCCCGCGCAGCCGCCGGATGGTGGATACGGCCGGTTCCAGCTTCAGGCGGGCGAAGTACCCGGCGCCGATCCAGTGGACGGTGGCGGCGAGCACGAACTCGGCGTACTGGTCCGGGCTGATCGACCACGCGGGCCCTTTCGGGGTTCCCACGGCCGCGCGCTGAAGGAGTCGGCTCGCGGTAAGGCGCCGCCCCTGGGCGGCGGTGGGATTCTGGACGGACGCATCGAAGCAAGGCACGAAGCTGACGGCGTTGACCGCCTCGAAGCTGGCGAGGTGGTCCAGGACCGCCTCGGCGCGGCCGAGCACGGTCGGGGTGACCGCAGCGATCACGCCAGCCCTCCGGCTGCGGTCGGCTAGCAGCCGCAGGGCGGTGGCCACGCGCGGGTAGACCGGCTGGCCGTCGTAGCCGACCCGCCAGGCGTTGCCCGCCGCGTCCCCGTCAAGGGAGATGCCGATCTGGAGGCCCGGATACAGGGCGTCGATCAGGTCCAGCCACTGCTCATCGAGGAGCACGCCGTTGGTCTGCATCGAGACCCGCACCACGCTGGGCTGGGCGGCCAGTTCGCGCAGGACCTCGGCGACGTGGTCGCGTCCGGCGGTCAGTGGCTCGCCGCCATGCAGTTCGACGGCGAGCGGACGCCCCGAGAAGAGTTCGGTGAGCCGACGCACCTGGCCGGCCTCGATCCGGGCTCCTCCCGGGGCCTCCTTACGTTTCTCGTAGCAGTACAGGCAGTCGATGTCACAGGTCTCACCCCGCAACTTCAGGATCACCGACACGGCGCTACCGGTGTCCTCGGCGCCAAGGCCGCGGTACAGGTGGGCCATCGGGTCGTGCTGTTCGGTGGTGCGGTGCATCGGCTGCCTCCCAAGGTGGCCGTGACCGGACGGGATCAGTCGTAGAGGCGTCCCAGTAAGGCGCCCTGACCGGACTGGAGGATGTGGGCAGCCTCCAGCGGTATCCAGAAGCACTCGAAGTGCGTGGGCTCCTGCTCCCCGTCGTGGTCTTCCTGGCTCATCCACCGCTCCGACGTCGGCTCGGTGAGTTCCAGGTGGAAGACGTGGCGGCGCTGGATCTCGAACCGATACGGGCTGATGTCGTACTCGGTCTCGCCGAGCTTTCGCACGATCTTGAAGTCCTTCAGGCCGGTCTCCTCCCGGGCCTCCCGCAGCGCCGCCTCCTCCGGCGATTCGCCGGCGCGGATACTGCCGGCCGGGACCTGGATTCCGACTTCCTCGTAGCTGTAGTCGGTGTGCCGGAAGACCAGCACCTTCCCGTCACGTACGACGTAGCACAGGACCTTGTCCTTGATGACCCGCTCTGGCACAGGAGAACCCCTTCTCGTTCGTTCGTCGGAACCAGACGCCTGCAGCGCCAGAGGTCGCGGACAGAACCGTGCACGGTCCTGAGGACGGACCGCCGGCCGCTAGGCAAACGGCCTTGAGTCTAGGTCCGGTGACCGAGCGTTACGCGAGTCCAGAAGTGGTCGATCCGCAAGAACCGCCTCCGGTGCACCGCGCGGGTGCCCGAGCAGACGGCCTACGCCTCGTCTCGCCACTTCCGAGCGATCGCCTGGCAGTAGGATCCCAAGCTCTCGGTGGCCTCGATCAGGTCTCGATGGGGGTCCAAGATGGACCCCCGATGCACCTGACCGCAGTCGGCCAGGCTCGAACGCGGACGATCTTGCCGATAGCGCTTACGACCTGACCCACATAGCCTGGTCCCATGAAAGGTCAAGATCACCACTCGTCTCGCCGCGGACTGAGTGGGGACCAAGCTCTCGATCTGGTGACTAGGGTCGTTGCTGAGGCCGGTTACTGCACTGACGGGATTGTGCTGCTACGACCGCCGGCCGACAACGCCATGGTGGCTATCCCACCGCTCGGCCTGGTTGCACGAGTGGGTATCGATATTGTTTTCCGCGATCGCCTAGCCAATGAGCTGCATGTTGCGGAATGGCTGGAGTCACGGGGGGTCCCCTCCATCCAGGCTGTGAACCTCCCAGGCTTGGCTCAGCTACAGGTCATAGATGGTCGGGTCTTCACGTGGTGGCGCTACCTCCAACGACACGGCACGGCCACGGCAGGCGACCTCGGCAGGATCTTGAGGCAGTTGCATGACCAAGGTCCTCCATGGCCACGACTGCCGATCCTAGATCCGTGGTCTCGGATCGCATCGCAAATTCAGGCAGCTAGCCTTCCGTCTGAGGACAGGCTCAGTCTTGAGCAGCACTGGCGCAATCTCGCTGATCGATGGCAGCGATCAGATTGGCCTCGTCAGGCGTCGGCGGTAATCCACGGGGACGCCCACCGGGGTAACGTCTTGATGTCACAGGGGGTTGGCCATCTTCTCGACTTCGAGGACACCCGGCTCGGGCCGCGCGAGTGGGACATCGCCTACGTCGTCGCTTCCGAGCGGGTGGGGTGGCTTTCACCGGCCGAGGCATCGGATTTCTGGCATGAATACGGATCGGACCCGCTGCAAGGTCGTGAGCTGGACCTTCTCGTGGACATCGCGCAATTTCGTCGTACATGCTGGCTAGCTTCAAGGCTGCCGTTCGAGCCGGATCTCATGCGGCACGTCCAGCACCGGATAGCCACTCTGCTCGATCCTGGCCTTCCCCGCCACTGGCTGCCCGGGTAGATCTGGTTACGTGCTTGGGGTCCACCGCCAGGGGCGCCCGCCGTGCAGCCCCCGCAGGCAATCGATCCGGAACAACGCCTCGCGTATCAGAGTCGAATCCTGGCCGGCGCGCTGTATCAGGAATGTCGCCATGCGCAACTCTCGCGTGTTACGCATGAGTGCGAAGCCGGGCCAGCGCCTAACATCGTTCCCGTAAACTCGGACGAACTGCCGGTACTCCTCATGCCTAATCCAGGCAAAAGAATCTAGCTTAATGGCCGTTGATACCAGATCCCATTCGGGTGGCCCCAATGAGCAGCGCTCCAGGTCCAGCAGCACCGCCGCGCCGTCAGCATGAACCGCCACGTTTCCGACCCATGCGTCTCCGTGGATCACGCACTTCGGAAGTCCGCCCGGAAGTCGCTCCCATTCGACACGCAGACTATCGATGCGCCGTAGGATCCAATCGCGTTGGGAACGATCGATGACCTTGCTTTCGCAGACACGCTCGGGCAGTCGAACAAACGGATCGAGTTCAGGCAACTCTAGATCCATGGGCGCCCCGACGTCGTGTAGTTGGCGTAGGAGACGGGCTACATCTACAACGTTGCCCGCCCTGTGGGGCGGGAGTCTGCGCCAGAAGACCACCGGCACGTCAGAAACAACGACTGGTTGAGGGCTGATGTCACAGAGCGAGACGCTCGGAACCCCGACTCGTCGCAGCCACTGCGCCACTCTTACCTGACGAGATGACTGCTCGATTGATCCCGGCCTACCGACTTTTGCAATCGTCTCTGAATCCACCGCCCATACCGTGTTTTCCCCCTCACGAATCAGCTCGAGTTGGCTCGTGCCGAGCCCGGCCCGCTGGCACGCGGCATAAACAGAACCGTAAGCTGCGCTGCTCACGCGTAGTTCGCCTCGAAGATCGCTTCGCAGAGCTCTGCGACCGGAGGTGCTCCGCGGCGGTTCGTCGAGACCCGGACGAGCTCTCTGAGTCCTTCGATCACACGAGCCGATTTTAGCCCTTCGATGTCGCGAATCGTCCTGATCCCCAGTTCGCACGCCTCCGCGAGCTCGCCGCTGACCATCAGGAGCGAGGCAAGCTTGACCGCAGACTGGGCTGTCGAACGGGCATAGGCGTCGCCATGCCCCTCCACTGCCGCTCGCAGGCGTTGGACCGCCTCCTGCATAGCATGGCCGCTCGTTGCGATACCGAAGAGCGCGTGACCAGTGTCGCCGAGATGCTGGGCCTGGTCGTAGTACGTCATCCACGGACGCTCCACCTCTGACCCGATGTGGTCGAAGGCATCGTCGGCGGCAGCGACCGCAGCTACCGTGTCCGCGCCCAGGCCCATCCTGGCCAACGCTCTCGCCCTTCCGGTGTGCAGCATCGCCTTTTCGGCAGGTGTCAGGCCACGGAAATGGAGGGCAGTGTCGAGCCACCTAAGTCCGTCCGCCGGCGAACCGCACCAGATCGCCTGGCGAGCTCGATGGGACAACAGCTTCGCTTGAAGATGAAGGTCCCCAGCGGTGACTGCGCACTCCAACGCAAACTTGAAGATTTTTTGGGCCTGGGGCTGGTTGTCTGCATCGAAGTTCATGAAGCCTGCGACGGCGCCAAGGCGCGCGACAGCAGAGAAGAGGTCGGGTGTCAGGCCTTCAGCGCATCGTTGACGCAGGAGACCTGCGCCCCACCGCAAATGTGCCTCAGCTGCCTGCCTGGCAACGCCGCCGCCGTGAGCGAAGTCCCACGACGTCAACAGCGAGGAAAGGCTGTTGATCTGTTCAACCTCGTCGAGGGTAACCACATCGGGAAGGCCGTCGGAAAAGATCGCGGGAATGTCGTCGTCCGGCAGACGGCCCGAGGCCGGCGGCTCGTCATAGGCGAGGCCCATCATGTGCCGCGGAATGCCAAGCCCTTCCGCAATGCGCTCGAGCACCTCGTATGCGGTCACCTGCTGGCTTCCGTTAGAAATCGCACGGACTCTGGTTTCGGCAAGCCCTGTGCACCCTGCAAGGTGCGAACGCGAGTAGCCGTGCGAGCGCAAGAACCGGAAAAGCAGCGAGATGTCATGATCCCGCAGGGCAGACGCGACCGACCGGCCCTCGAAGACGGCCTGCCGCCACCAGCTCTCATTGTGCCGTCGCGGGACAGCCACACTAACCTCCCCCGGCGTTCCGCTCTTACTACGGAGCGTACGCGCAAATCGACTGGCACAGGTGCCCTGCCGTCGTAGCGGCCCGTGCTTAGGGCTCCGTCTCTCTAGGACAGAGGCTCACCACCTGGCCAGGTGAGGGTCCAGCATGAACCCTCATCGAGGGCTGATGCACGAGCGAGATCGCTGTGAAGGTACCGAGATGCACGCGCCAGACCTCGAATCAGGCCAGGGCGGTATCGATGCCCGAGAGCTTCCACAGCACGTCCAGCAACCATCTGGCCCCGATCGGCCGGGAGGACTCCACGCTCAGCGGTCCGACCGGACTGAGCCGCCGGTGCCCAGCATCGAGGCCGCCGCACTCTGACCAGAATTGGAGAGGATTGTTGTGCCTGTTGCTCGGAGGCTTGCCTTCCTGCTGCTGATCCCGCTGGTGGCAACGCTGGTCTTTGCTGCCTGGGGTGTGGCGTCGACGAGCCGTGAGGCGCGCAACGCGGACCGCTTGCAGTCGCTGGTCGCGGTGTCGTCAGCAGCGGGGGAGGCTGTGTATCAGCTGGACCGCGAGCGTCAGGTCGCCGCTGGGTTGGTCTCGGATTCCGCCGCGGGTCTCAATCTCTACTTGGAGCAGGCGACGGCGTCTGACCGGGTCGTGGAGGGCTATTGGCAGCGCCGTAGCGAAGTGGACTTCAGGTGGCCGGGGGTAGTCCCGCTGTTGGATTCCTTCGATGAGCAGCTTCGCCTGTTGCCAGCGTTTCGAGAGCAGGTCAAGGCGCGATCGGTCTCGTTGACAGCGGTTTTGGTCCGGTACCGCGCGGCGATCGGACAGGGACTCGCGGTGCGGGGGACGGTGGGCCAGATCGGGGGCGCCGATGGGCCGGTGGCGGACCAGCTGCGGGTGGCGGCGGCGTTGTCGCAGGCTGCGGGGTACGCGGGTATCCAGCAGGCAATCGTGGCCACTGGGAACGGTGTGGTCGTGTCCCAGGCGGTGCAGCGTGAGCTGGCGGCGACTCGTGCCGGCTACGACGAGGCCCTGCTGATGGTGACGCAGCGCTCGCCAGCGCGATGGCGGTTATGGCTGGACCAGGCGCTTACCGGCCCGCAGGTGCTCGCTGCGCAGCGCCTTGACGACGAGGTTGCCCGGACCCGGGTGGGCGAGCGGTTGCGGGTTAACGCCGTCCGGTGGGCGGCGGCCAGCGGCGAGCGCCGGGACCGGCTGCACTCGGTGCAGTCCCGAGTCGACGCGGACATCGCCGCGCAGGTCGGGCGGCAGCGCACTAAGCAGTGGGCCACCACCGGCGTGCTTACCGCTGTGGCATTGGTACTGATCGCGGCGGCGTCGAGGGTGGCGTGGCGGCAGGGGCGGGCGCTCGCGTGGCGGTTGCGGCGGGTTCGCGACGCCGTCACGCGGGTGGCCGAGCGGGAGTTGCCGGACCTGGTGCGTCGGGTCGGCGCTGCCGATCCTGCCGATCCGTCGTCGTTTCCGCCTCCGCCGCCCGCGCTGGCGCCTGCCTTCCGGCGGCGGGATGAGGTGGACGAGGTTGCGGCGGCGTTCGACACCCTCGCGGCGAGCACGTATCGGATCTCGACGGACTTGGCGCGGCAGCGGCGGGTGGCCGCTGGCGCGGTCGAGGCGGTCGGCCGGCGGTGTCAGGGGATCACGCACCGGTTGACGCGGGAGTTGGACCTGGCCGAGCGCGAGGAGAAAGACAGCGGGACTCTGGCGACGCTGTTCACGCTGGACAACTTGACCGCGCAGTTGTTGCACTCCACGCAGAGCCTGCTGGTGTTGTCCGGCCGCACTCTGGGGGCGGTGCACCCGGAGCCGGTCGAGTTGGTGACGGTGGCGCAGGCGGCGCAGGGCCGCATCCAGGAGTACCGGCGGGTGGTTCTGGGAGTGGTCGACGAGCGTGTGTCCGTGCCACCGGCGTTGATCGATGACTTGGTGCACCTGTTGGCATCGCTCCTGGACAACGCCACCCGGTACAGCCCCGGCGACGCGGTGATCACGGGCCATCTGCTGGGTGATCGGGTGATCGTGCAGGTCTCCGACACCGGCACCGGGATCAAGCGGGAGCTGCTGGAGCGGTTGAACGCCGAGCTGGCGGCACCAGCGCCGATGATCGAGGTTGAACACATCCGCCGGCAGGGCCTGGCCACCGTGGCGCTGCTGGCCGCTGCACACGGTCTGCGGGCGCGGCTGTTGCCAGTGCGCCCGCACGGCACGGTCGCGGAGGTCGAGATCCCGGTGGACCGGCTGCTGATTACCGCCCCGCCGCCGGTCGCGTTGCCCTCAGGCCCGATCGCGGGCCGCCGGGCCCCGGGTGGAACACCAGCGTCCACCCTCAGCCTGCCCACTCCCGCAGTGTCCCGCCATCCTGACGTCGCGGCGTTACCGACCAGTCGGGCTGGGGCGCACAGCGTGGACGCGCCGACGCAGGCGTTGCCGGTGATACCCCCTATGCGCCGGTCGCCGGAGCAGGAACGGACCCCCGCCTACGAGGAAACCGCCCGGCGGTTGCCCACGTCGTCGTCGCCGTGGTTCGTCGAGGGCGCCACCGTGCACCTGACTTCTGTACCGCCTCCGTCGGGCGGGGGCGATACGACCCCGAACGGTTTGCCCAGGCGGCGGCCGATGTCCACCGTGTTCACCTTTCCCCCGGAGCCTGCCGCTGATGTTCCGCGCCGTTCACCGAGTGGCCTGGCCGGCACGGCGGCGGCATACCAGCGCGGCCTGGGCCGCCGATCCCCTCAGTCCAAGGAAGGCCAACCATGACAGAGCTGAGCTACCTGCTGTCGAACAATCTCGCCCGGGTGCCGGGGGTGAGCCAGGCGGTGGCGGTGTCCGCCGACGGGTTGCTGCTGGCCTGGACCGACGGCCTCAACCGTGAAGCGGCCGAGCGGCTGGCGGCGGTCGCAGCGGGGATGAGCAGCCTACTCAACGGCGCCGCCCGCGACTTCGGGGCCGGTGGGGTGCAGGGCAACCTGACCGACCTCGCCGGGGGCTATCTGATCCTGATCGCGGTCAGCAGCGGCGCGTCGCTGCTAGTACTCGCTACCCGCGACGCCGACCTCGCCTACGTGACCGAGGAGTTAGGCCAGTTCGCCGAACAGGTCGGTGACCAGCTCACCCCCGCCTTCGCCGGTGTCCTCGCCACGCCCGGAGCCGGCCGCCGATGACCACGTCCGCGGCGGTGATGGTGCGGCCGGCCGCCGGACCGCCCCGCCTCAAGGTGGTGTTGACCGGGCCGTTCGGCATCGGGAAGACCACCCTGGTCGGGGCGGTGTCGGACATCGCACCGGTGACCACCGAGGCCCGCATGTCCGCGGGTGCCGTCGACGACACGTCCTACACCCCGGCGAAGACCACCACCACGGTGGCGATGGACTTCGGCCGTCTCGAGGTCGATGGGGTGACGCTGTACGTGTATGGCACGCCCGGGCAGCAGCGGTTCTGGTTCATGTGGGACGCCATCGTCCGCGGCGCCGTCGGCGCGGTCGTTCTGGTCGACACCCGCCGGTTGCAGGACTCGTTCCGGCACGTCGACTACCTCGAGCGCGTCGGGCTGCCGTTCGTGGTGGCGGTCAACCAGTTCCCCGGCGCCCGCGCCTACGCGGCGTCGGACATCCGTGAGGCCCTGAGCCTGGGCGCGGGCGTGCCGATCGTCGACATCGACGCCCGCGACCGCGACAGCGTCCGCCGGTTGCTCATCGCCCTCGTCGAGCACGTCATCACCCGCGTCAAGTCGCCTCCTGCGGCCAGCCAGTCCTGACCGCTACGGCATCCATCCCTCTCACCTCGGTAAGGAGCATCCCCATGGTCCATTCCCGCTCACGACTGTGCCGCGGCGTCGCCGCAGCGGCCACGGTCGGACTGCTCATCACCGGGGCGGCGTGCAGCAGCACCGCGGACGCCGGCGCGGTGCGTGTCGGGCTGCTGGTGTCCCTGTCGGGCACCTACGCCACCGTCGGCGAGGACATGCAGCGCGGCTTCCGCCTCTACCTCGACACCCACGACAGCACGCTCGGCGGCCGGAAGGTCGACCTGATCGTCGCCGACGAGGGCGATGGCCCCGCCACGGCCGTCCCGGCCGCCCAGAAGCTCCTCGAACGCGACCGGGTCGTCGCGCTGACCGGCCTGGTCGGCGGCGCGACGGTAGACAAGGTGCAGGCCCTCACCACCGAACGCAAGATCCCCCTCCTGGGAGCGAACGCGCGGCCGGCGTTCGCGCCGGTCGGCGGCAAGCCCCGCGACCTGGCCTACACCTGGCACACCTCCTACAACTCCGACGAGCCGGGCATCGCGATCGCCGAGTACGTCAAGGCGCAGGTCGGCGCCGGCACGGTGTACGCGATCGGCCCGGACTACCAGGGTGGCTACGACGAGCTGCGCGGCTTCACCGACACCTTCACCCGCCTCGGCGGGAAACTCGCCAACCCCGACGGGAAGGCCCTGTTCACGCCGTTCCCGACGACGGAGAATTTCCTGCCCTATCTCAACCAGGCCGCCAAGACCAAGCCGAAGGCTGTCTACGCCTTCTACGCCGGAGCCGCGGCGGTGGCGTTCGTGAAGCAGTACGCCCAGTCCGACCTTGCCGACGTTCCCCTCTACGCCGCCGGGTTCCTCACCGAGGGATCCGTGCTCACCGCTCAGGGGCCGGCGGCCACCGGCATCCGCAACGTCCTCAACTACAGCCCCACCCTGGGCAATCAGGCGAACCAGGAGTTCGTTGCCGCCTGGTCGGCGGCGGGGCATCCGGGGCAGCCGACGACGTTCGCGATGGCCTCCTACGACGCCGCCGCCGTTCTCGACCGGGCCCTCGCCGCCGTCGACGGCGAGGTGACCGGGGAGAAGCTCAACGCCGCGATCGGGCAGGTGGGGCGGGTCGTGTCCCCGCGCGGGGACTGGCAGTTCCACCCCAGCGAGCACCGGCCGGTGCAGCGCTGGTACCTGCGCGAGGTCAAGACCGACGGGCCGGTGCTGTCCAACGTCCTGGTGCAGGACCTCACCACCCTGCCCACCACCTGACCCGATCGAGAGATCACCACGTTCGAAGGAAGGGGTGCTGGGCGTGGACGCCTACCTGATACCCGCCGTCGACGGCGTCGCCTACGGGCTGCTGCTGGCCATCGCCGCCGCCGGGTTGACCGTCGCTTTCGGCGCCGGGGGTGTGCTCAACCTCGCGCACGGCACCCTGATCGCCGCCGGCGGCTACATCGCCGCCGCGACTACCGGCGGCACCTGGGGAAGCCTGGCTCTCGCCACCGGCTACGCGACGCTCGTGGGGGCTGCCGGTGGCGGGGTGCTCGCCGCCGCGACCGCCGCGCTGCGCGGGCGGGGCCATCTCGACCAGGCGTTGCTCACCTTCGGCGTCGCTCTCATCGGCGCGGACCTACTCACCACCGTCTTCGGCCCGGACACCCTGCGACCTCATCTGCCCGCCATGCTCGAGGCGACCGTGCAGGTAGCCGGGCACCGGTATCCGGTGGACCGGCTCGCCGTCCTCGGGGTCGCCGTGTTGGTCGTCGCCGCCGGGTACGTGGTGCTGCACCGCACCCGGACGGGGCGGCTGATCCGGGCGACGGTCGACGACCGGGCGATGGTGGCTGGCATCGGCGTTGACCCCCGTCTGGTGGACGTGGCCGTCCTGATCGCCGCCGGGGCCCTCGCCGGCCTGGCCGGGGCGCTGACCACGCCGATCCTGGGCGTCGGGCCCGGCACTGCCGACACCGCGCTGCTGCTGTCGCTGATCATCGTCGTGTGCGGAGGTCTCGGCTCCGTGCCCGGCGCTTGCGCCGCCGCCCTCGCCGTCGGCCTCGTCCAGACCGTCGGCGTGACCGGCTTCCCCGAGTTCGCGCCGTACCTGCTCATCGGCGCCATGGCCGTGGTGCTGCTTTTCCGCCCCGCCTCCCTGTCTGGCGGTGCCCAGGCATGAGCATTCGCACCTCAACGCCGGTCGTCGGCCGGCTCCGCCCGTTCACGCGGCTGCCGCAGCCCTACGCCACCTGCGCCGTGGCTGGCGCCGCAGTGTGCGCGGTGCTGGTGTCCCCGGATCCGTACCTGCACGCCACCGTGGCGCGAATGCTGCCGCTGGCGGTGCTGGCTGTCAGCGTCGCGGTAGTCACCGGCCACGCGGGACTGCCCACGCTCGGCCAGGTCGCCCCGTACGCGGCCGGCGCCTACACCACCGCCAGGCTCGCCCTCGCCAGCACCGATCTCGCCCTGCTGCACCTGCTGGCGGCGGCCGGGGCGGGAGCGCTGACGGCCGGGGCGGTCGGCGCGGTGCTGGTCCGCTACCGCGCCACGGTGTTCCTGATGCTCAGCCTCGCCGTCGCGGAACTGACCGCCATCACCGCCGCCCAGTGGCGCACGGTCAGCGGCGGCACCGACGGGCTCGCCGGTATCCCCGGCCCACGCCTGCTGCCCGGCCTGCCGCCGCTGCTGGCCGACCGGGCGGTGCTGCTCTACGCCGCCGTCGTGGCGATCGCCGCCACCGCCACCGCCATGACACTGCTCGGCGGTGACCGGCGGACGCTGCTGGCCGCCGTGCGGGGCAACGAGGCCCGCGCGGCCGCCAGCGGCCACCGCATCACCGCCTACCTGTGGGCGGCGCACACCGGCGCCGGCGCGCTCGCCGGGGTCGGCGGGGCACTGCTGATCCACACCCACCGGTGGATCACCCCCGCCGATGTCGGCTTCACCACCGCCGCCCTCGCCCTCCTGGCAGTGGTCATCGGTGGCACGGCGTCCCTGCCCGGTGCCGCCGCCGGCGCGGTTGCGGTCCTCACCGTGCGGGACGTGACCGCCGCCGGGCTGCCCGGCCACGCGCCTCTGTTGCTCGGCGCCCTGTTCGTCGCCGCGGTGTACCTGCTGCCCGGCGGCCTGACCGCCCTGCCCACCCGCCTGCGCCTGCCCACCCGCCTCCGCCGGCCGCGCCACCCCGCCGGCGCGACCCGACCCGTCGCGAGGAGCACCCCGTGAGAACCGTCCACCGCATCGACCCCGACGGCGTGCCCTCGCAGCGCAGCCCCAGCGACATCGACCGTGCCCACGGCAATGGGCTCGTCGTCACCGGCCTGCGCCACGCCTACGGACAGCTGACCGTCCTCGACCTGGACACCTTCACGATCGCCCCCGGCGACCGCCACGCGATCATCGGCCCCAACGGCGCCGGCAAGTCCACCCTGCTGAACCTGCTCGCCGGCACCACCCGCGCCCAGACCGGGACCATCACCTACAACGGACGAGTCATCACCCGCCGCGGCCCGGCCTGGCGAGCCCGGGCCGGTATCGGCCGCACCTTCCAACACCCTGCCGTCTACCCCGGCCTCACCGTGTTGGACTGCGTGCGCATGGGCGGCTGGCACCACCGCCACCAACCCGAACGCACACCCCTGGACCTGCTCGACCTCGTCGGCCTCCTCGACTACGCCGACCACCCGTCCGCCGCGCTGTCGCACGGGCACCGCCGACTGCTCGACCTTGCCGTCGCCCTCGCCGGGCAACCCCGCGTGCTGCTGCTCGACGAACCCGCCGCCGGCCTCACCGACACCGAAACCGGCCGCCTGCTCGACATCCTCACCAGCCTGCCCGGCTGGATGGCGATCGTGCTCGTCGAGCACCACATGGACATCGTCGCCGCCCTCGCCGACTGGATCACCGTGTTGCACCACGGCCGCCGCCACACCGACGGCCCCACCGACCAGGTACGCGCCGACCCCGCCGTCGCCGCTCTCTACCTCGGCACCAGCGGGGGTGACGATGCTGCAGGTCAGTGACCTCACCGCCGGCTACCATCGCGACACCCCCGTCCTGCACGACATCGGCCTGGACCTCACCCCTGCCGCCGTGCACGCCGTGGTCGGCCCGAACGGGGCCGGGAAGACCACCCTGCTGCACACCCTCGCCGGGCACCTGCGCCCCACCACCGGCTGGGTCATGCTCGACGGCCGCGACGTCACCGGCTGGCACCCCACCCAGGCCGCCCGCGCCGGCGTAGCACTCGCCCCGCAAGGCCGCCGCCTCTGGCCCTCCCTAACCGTCGCCGACCACCTCACCGTCACCCGCCCCCGCAACACACGAGATCGGCGTTGCTGGAGCGCCGACGACGTGCTGGACCTGTTCCCCGCCCTTGCGGTGCGGCTGCGGCACCGCGGCTACCAGCTCTCCGGCGGCGAACAGCAGATGCTCACCATCGCCCGCGCCCTGCGCACCGCACCCCGCCTGCTGCTATGCGACGAACCCACCGAAGGCCTCGCCCCCACCGTGGCCGCACACGTCATCCAGGTGCTGCGGGACCTCCCTGGGCAGGGTGTCACCGTCCTGGTCGCCCTCCCACACGCCCGCACCGCGGCCGCCCTCGCCGACACCGTCCAGGTGCTCACCTCCGGACGCCTCACCGGCCCTCTCACGGCAGCCGGCAGCGAGGCGGGGGACACGCTGCGCGCGCACCTCGCCCTCACCGCGCCCACCCGGACAGGCCACGCGCAGGAGAGCCGATGAACCAAACAGGTCCCCCGTTCACGGCCGCCAACCGGTCATCCATGCCGGTCCGCGACGCGCACGGCGGTGCGGTGCGGTGCGGCGTCGCGACGGCCGTCCTGCTGGCCGCCGTCGCCGTGCCCGCCGTCGCCGCCCCGGCCCGGCCGTACCCTGCCCTCGGTGCCGCGCGATGCCCGTCGTCGGCAGCTCCGCAGCCCCACCTGGCGGCCCGAGCTGAGACCGCCGCACCGGCCCTCGCCACCCGGTTGTGGCACCCGCACCCGGCGCGCACCGCCCTGCGGCAACTGTCCGGCCGGATCGCGGCCGGCCCCTGTGATAGCAGGACAGGGCAGTTCGACCTCGTCCACTACCGGCAGTGGAACAGCCCACCGGTGCGCGGTGTAGCGGTGACGGAGGTCGTGCGGTGGCGGGCCGATGACCGTTCCGGCGCCCAACTCGCCGCCAGCCACCCCGCCGGCGTCGTGCCCGTCAGCAAGGACTGGTGGCGGCCGGGTGACTTGTTCTCCGCCGGCCTGGCCAACCCGTTCGGCAGCAGCGACAGGCTCCGCAACGAGATCGGCGCCACCAGCGCACTGCAGGGCGACGCGAACGGCGCGGTGCTGGCGGTCGCGCGGCTGGCCACCTGGTACAGCCCCCGCCGCGACGCACGCGCCGCCACGCTTGGCGTGCTGGCCGACCTCGACGGGCTGACCTTCTACCGGCGGGTGATCGACCGGGCAGGACGCAGCGGGATCGGCGTTGCCGCCGTCGCCGCAGACGGCCGCCGGGACCTGCTCATTCTGCATCCCGGCACCGGCAACGTCCTCGCCTACGAGAACGCTCGTCTCACCGGAACCGGCTGGCAGGTCGCCACCTACGTCCTCTACCTCACCCACAGCCACGCCAACCGCCGCTGGTGGGAACCACCCGAACCGTCTGCAGCCGAGGCCACGCCCCCGCGACGGCTGTACCCGCGGCCCCAGCAGCACTGGCTGCTGATAACCGCCCCGCCCTGCCACACCGCGTCAATTTGAGGAGCACCCGCATGACGACCACCGCGCAGCCCTACCAGTTCCGCAACGCACCCACCCAGCTGCAGCCGCTGCAGGAGATGCTCGACCCGATCACCCTCGACGACCTCACCCGCCTCGGCATCACCGACGGGCAACACGCGATGGACGTCGGCGCGGGCGCCGGGTCCATCGCCAGGCGCCTGTGCGAACTCGTCGGCCGCACCGGGAAGGTCATCGCCGTCGACCTCGACACCACCCTCCTCGCACCCACCGCCGTGCTTGACGTCTACCAGCGGGACCTACGCACCGACCCGCTGCCCACAGAGGCCGGCACCCTGGACGTCGTGACCGCGCGGTGCGTGCTCGAGCACCTGCCGAACCGGCAGCGCCTGCTCGAGCAGATGCTTGCCGCTCTGCGCCCCGGCGGGCACCTCGTCCTCGGAGAAATCGTCTACGCGCGCACCATCGTGCCGCACGCTCCCACCGCAGGCGACACCGAGCTGATCGTGGTAGTCGTGCACGCCATCCTGGACGTCCTCGCCGAGCGTGGCGCCGACCTGCGCTGGGGCGAGAAGACCCCCGCCATCCTGCTCGACGCTGGCCTGGAGCAGGTCCGCACCCGGTGGGTCGCCCAGTCGTGGACCGGCGGCAGCCCGGGCTGCCGCCTATACGCCGACAACGCCCGGCAACTACGCGAGCAACTCCTCAAGGCCGATCTCACCCCTGGCGACCTGGACCGGTTCGGCGAGCTGATGGCCAACCCGACCGTGGTGGTGCGCGGCTATGAGTTCGCCTGCACCACCGCCCGCAAACCCCGCTGACAGACCTCCGGGCCAGGCGACGGCGCGCCCGGCCCGGGACCCGCCCCAAGGCAGAGCCGGCCTCGTCAGCCGCCTGAACAGGGCGGGCTGGCAGCCGAGCCATCCGGCTGCCGAGCCGGTCGACCGCCCGCAGAGGGAGGGCGGGAGGACCGGCGTGGCCGGCGGCGGCGCATCCCCCATTCGC